>QWQG01000041.1 GCA_003670925.1 Planctomycetota bacterium
ACGGAGAACAACCGGCTCTTCATCGCCGCCTACGGCCTCGACGGCGAGTTGCAGCCCGAAGTGCCCGAGGCGCAAATCACCCTCGCCCGCGCCGACGCCCGCCGCGACATGGCCGCCTTCCTCTCCTATGCCGTCGGCTGCATGATGGGCCGCTATTCCCTGGACGCTCCCGGCTTGATCCTCGCGGATGCCGGTGCAACGGTGGAAGATTATCTAAAGAAGGTTTCGTCCTTCCGTAGCTTGGACATTCTTGTCCGAGATTCTTCCCGTAGCTTGGACATTCCTGTCCGAGCTTCTTCGACAATGAAGGAAGAAGCGACGGACAGGAATGTCCATCCTACGGAAGACAACGTGATTCCAATCCTCGACGGCGACTGGTTCCCCGACGACATCACCGAACGATTTAAAAAGTTCCTCAAGGTGACCTTCGGCGAAGAGCACTTCGATGAGAACATGCGGTTCCTTGAAGAATCACTCGGAAAAGACGTCCGCAAGTACTTCCTGACGGACTTCTACAAGAACCATGTTCAGACCTACAAGAAGCGTCCGATCTACTGGCTGTTCAGCAGCCCGAAAGGTACGTTCAACGCACTGATCTACATGCACCGCTACCGCCCGGACACAGTCAGCGTGGTGCTGAAGTACCTGCGTGACTTCCAGACCAAACTGCAGGCTCACAAGCAGCATCTGCAGTCCATCGCCGACAGTGCCGACGCGAAGAAGGCCGACAAGACGAAGGCTCTGAAAGAGATCACTCAGTTGACGAAGGACCTGAAGGAACTGGAAGACTACGAACGCAAAGTCATCTATCCTCTGGCCTCCGAACGCCGCGAAATCGATCTCGACGACGGCGTCAAACACAACTACCCACTCTTCGGCGAGGCTTTGAAAAAGATCGCCGGGCTGGATGCTAAGGAGGATGAGTGAAGATCTCGGACAAGAATGTCCAAGCTACAAAATTCCCGTAGGATGGACATTCTTGTCCGTCGCCTGACCAATAACCTCGCGTCTATGCCAGCAGTTTTGTCCAGCGTACATCGTGCACAGTGTGGAATCATTTGGTGAACATCTCGGACAAGAATGTCCAAGCTACGGAAAAACAAGAACAATGAAAAGCCAGATCAACGATGTCCTGTCCCGCATGTTTCAAAAGCATCGGATCATCTTTTGGTACGACGATGAGAAATCTCTGCGGAAGGATTTTGAATCGGTCGAGCTGGATGGTGTCGAACGCGTCGAGGTGCAGAACAACGAGTTCATGCTGAAGTACCGCATGTTGCGGGAACAGCCGGAGCAGCAGTTTTTGGTGTATCACGAAGGGCCGCAGCCAGAGGATCTGCAGAACTGGCTGCTGGATGTCCTGCTGGCTCACGATCAGGTGCGTGTGAATCAGGTGTCCCTGTATATGCACGAAGTCGGACTGCCATTTGATTTCAGCGACGTGGCAGCTCAGCATTCTGAGTTCTTCAAAGCGGCCAAACGACGGCAGGCTCTGCAGAAACTGGTGACCGTTGATGAAACGAAGACTCGCTTAAGGCAGAAACTAATGGCCGTCTGTGTGGCGGCAGAAGCAAAACTCGAGGCGATCCTGGAAGCTCTGATGAGCGAGTTGGCTGATGGTCGCGAGGACAAGTACCGATTGCTGGAGAAGTGTGATCTGACATCGACGCTATGGGAGCAGGCCCGACGAGTCTACGGCTACCGGTCCGAATCCGCCGGTGTTCTGGATTTCGTCATTGAACTGTTTAAGTCCTGCTTTGCTCAGGGGCTCGGTGAGTCGTCAAAGCTGAACCCAGAGGCCATGGTGTTTCTGAAACGCTGGAAGGACAGCAGGATCCATGAAGAAGCGTTTGAAAAGCTGTCCGACCAGTGTGCTGACGTGTTGGGGATTCAGCAGCAACTGGAGACGATGGAAGTCAGGAATATTGCGGAGATCGACTACTTCCGGCGAGTCGATCAGAAGATCCTAAGCGATCTGGTTCGCCTGGTGGGCGAGCGATTGATCACTGCGGGCGAAAGCACAAAGCTGATCCGGCAGCGTCGAATCGGACATTGGTACCGCAATTTCCAACACGAATACGAAGCGGTGGAACTGGCTGGACGCCTGATTGAGCTGATCAGCGATGTGTGCAATCTGCAGATGCAGTCCCCGGAGGAGGGTTTCAGTCGCTACACGGAGAGTTGGTATCAGGTCGATCAGCTGTATCGGCAGTTCTGCTTCAATCTGCGACGGTCGACTCACAATTCCTTGCTGCAGCCCTTGTCAGAAAAGGTGGAGCAGCTGTATTCGAACAAGTTCCTGCTGCCACTGGGAGATCGCTGGCAGGCGGTTGTCGATCAGCAGGAGACCTGGTCAACTGGAGGCTTGTTGCCCCAGAGAGGTTTCTACGAACAGTTTGTGCTGCCGTTTTTGTCTCAGGGGAAAAAAGTCTGTGTCATCATTTCCGATGGCCTGCGGTACGAGATCGCCCACGAACTGGCATCCACCATTCGCCAGGAGGACCGGTATTCGGCCGAAGTCAAAGCGATGGTGACGGGCTTGCCCAGCTACACACAACTCGGCATGGCAGCGCTGCTGCCGAATCAGGAATTGAAGATCAGTGACGTCTCAAAGGGCGAAGTCCAGGTGGACGGGAAACCGTCAGGTGGGCTGGAGAATCGTCGCAAGATTCTGGTGTCGGCGGTGACCGCTGCGGAAAAGAACTGGAAGGCCGACGCACGCGGCGCTACTGAGATTCTCGACATGCACAAAGATGCGGTTCGAGAGTTGTTTCGTGACAACAATGTGATTTACATCTATCAGGACATCATCGACAGCACGGCTCATTCCACCAAGTCCGAAGATCGGGCGTTCGAAGCCGTGCAGGAAGCCATGGACGAACTGGTGAAGCTGGTCAAGAAACTGACGTCGGCCAATGCCAGCAATCTGCTGGTGACTGCAGATCATGGCTTCATCTTCCAGAACGGGGTCCAGGAAAGTGACTTCGTAAGTTCGGAAGCGAATGAGGCAGAATCAGAATATCGCGACCGCCGTTTTCTGCTGGGCACGAATATGCCGAAACGCGACGGCCTGAGGCACTATCGAGCCGAGCAGGTGGGATTGGCCGGATCGGCAGAGATGCTGATTCCCAAGTCGATCAATCGCCTGCGTCTGAGCGGATCCTGCTTTCGATACGTTCACGGCGGTGCGTCGCTGCAGGAAGTCGTTGTGCCGGTGATCAGCATCAACAAAAGTCGTCAAAGCGATGTGGCACAAGTCGATGTCGAGCTGATCCGCGGATCGGTCAGTACGATCTCCACCGGACAACTGGCAATTCAGCTTTATCAGATGCAGCCGGTTGACGACAAGCTGAAGGCTCGGACAATCCGCGTGGGGATCTATGCTCAAAATGGCGAATTGGTCAGTGATGAGCAGGAAATTCCATTTAACCTGACATCTGACAACCCGCGAGATCGGGAGATGAAGACTCAGTTGGTTCTTTCCGGTGCTGCCGACGCGTACAACAACCAGCAGGTCGTTCTGAAACTCATGTGTCGTGTTCAGGACACCGGACATTTCCAGGACTACAAATCTCAGCAGTACACATTGCGACGTTCTTTCACCTCAGATTTCGACTTTGAATGATGCCTGACGAAACCAAAATCAAGATGAGTCCTCTGGATGAGAAGCTGACGGGCCTCGTGCAGCATCTGGTCGTCCGGAAGGATCTGATCCGCAAGGTCAAAGGCAACGCCATTGTTCCCAGCTACGTGCTGGAATACCTGTTGTCTCAGTACTGCACGGTTTCCGATGAAGCCCAGATTGCGGCGGGCATTGAACGAGTTCTGAGCATCCTGAAGGAGCACTACGTTCATCGCAGCGAGGCGGGCCTGATCCGATCGATGATTCGCGAGAAGCGCAGGCCGCACAAGGTCATCGACCGTGTGAGTGTCAGCCTGAATGACAAGAACGACGTGTACGAAGCGACGTTTTCGAATCTGGGGATCAGCAAAGTTGTTGTGCCATCAGAGACGGTGAAGCTGCATCAGAAACTGCTGACCGGCGGCGTGTGGTGTCTGGCGGATATTTCGTATGAACATGCCGAGGGCCGGGAGACGCCCTGGACGCTGGAAGCCCTGAAGCCGATCCAGAAGTCATCATTCAACTTTGACGAGTACGTGGAAGCTCGCCGACATTTCAGCACCGACGAATGGATCGATGTGCTGATGCAGAGTATCGGCCTGAACCCCGAAGCCTTCAGCCGTCGCAAAAAATTCAATCAACTGACACGCCTGATCGCATTTTGTGAACGCAACTACAACCTGATGGAACTGGGTTCGAAAGGAACCGGCAAGTCGCACGTGTTTTCCGAGCTGTCTCCGCATGGCATGTTGATTTCCGGCGGCGAGATCACGGTGCCCAAGCTCTTCGTGGAAAACCGACGTCCCTACAACCTCGGCCTTGTCGGTCACTGGAGCTGCGTCGCGTTCGATGAGTTTGCGGGCAAGGGGAAACGAGTCGATAAGGCTCTTGTCGACATCATGAAGAACTATATGGCGAATAAGACGTTTTCACGCGGCGTGGAAACTCTGGGAGCCGAAGCGTCCATGGTGTTCATCGGCAACACGCGGCATTCGGTGGCTCACATGCTGAAGCACGCGGACCTGTTCGACGAACTGCCGACGCAGTACCACGACCCCGCATTCCTTGACCGTCTGCATTTCTACATTCCCGGCTGGGAAGTGGACATTGTGCGGTCGGAGCTGTTTTCCTCCGGCTTCGGCTTCGTGATTGACTACTTCGCGGAGATTCTGAAGAAGCAGCGAGACGACGACTTTTCACAGTTGTTCGCTCCGCACTTCAAGCTGTCGGACGATCTGTCGACTCGCGATCGTGAGTCGATCAATAAGACGTTTTCTGGTATGATGAAACTTCTGTACCCGCATCGCGAAGCGGCAGTCGAAGAGATCGAGGAAGTGCTGGTCTGGGCCATCGAAGGTCGAAAACGCGTGAAGGACCAGTTGTTGCGAATCGACGAAACCTTTGAGCCCGTGACGTTTTCTTTCACAAGAATGACAACGGGTGAGGTTGTTCGTGTCTCAACGCTGGAAGAACAGCAATACCCGGCGATCTATTGGCCTGATCAACTTCGCGATGCAGCCCCGGTGGATGCGTCCGAGACCGCTACCACAATGCCGTCGGACGCGGACGTTTCAGGTGATGCAAAGCGGGATGAACTGCCGCAGATTCGGCGGGTGATACGGGAGAATCAGACAGGGATCGACTTTGATATGCTGTTCGGTCCGTATCTGAAGGGAGCCAAAGAAATCACGATCACGGACACTTATCTCCGCAAGTTCCATCAGGCGCGCAATCTGATGGAGTTTCTGGAAACGATCGCGCGGCTGAAGTCGGACTTCGAAGATATCCACGTGCACCTGATTGTCTCGCCGGATGATATTGGCACGGTTTATCAGGAGGAGTACTTCTCAAAGATCCAAGAAAACGTCGGCCCGATCGGCATGATCTTCGACTGGGAATTCCGTAACGACCTCCACGCCCGCCACATCATCACCGACCACGGCTGGGAAATCCTCCTCGACCGAGGCCTCGACGTATTTCAGCCCTACGACATGAAAGATGCGTTCAGTCCGGCAAATCGACTTCAAAAGTTCCGGCAGTGTAAGAAATTCGAAGTGACGTTCCGCAGGAAAGATGGCTGAGTAGGACGTTGCAACGGCCTTAGCGGTAAATCTCGCGGACCACATGGCCCTCCACGTCGGTGAGGCGAAAATCCCGACCGGCGTAGGCGTAGGTGAGTCGTTCGTGGTCGAGGCCGAGCAGGTCGAGGATTGTGGCATGGAGGTCGTGGATATGAACTTTGTTCTCCGCCGCGAAGTAGCCATAGTCATCGGTGGTGCCATAGCGGAATCCGCCTTTGACGCCGCCGCCGGCCAGCCACATCGTGAATCCTTCCTGATTATGGTCACGGCCTGCACCGGGACCTGAGCCTTCGGCAGTGGGTGTGCGTCCGAATTCGCCGCCCCACCAGATCAGCGTGTCTTCGAGCAACCCGCGTGCCTTGAGATCATAGAGCAACGCCGCAATTGGCTGATCGACCTCCATGGCGTTCTTTTCATGCGTTGGCTTGAGATCTGAATGCTGGTCCCACTGGACCTTATCATCGTTATGCGTCACCTGAATAAATCGCACGCCTGCTTCGGCAAATCGTCGTGCCATGAGACACATGCGGGCGAAGTTGGCGGTGACGGGATTGTCCAGTCCATACATCCGCTGAGTTGCTTCGGACTCAGTAGATAGATCTTCTACTTTCGGCACTTCAGACTGCATCCGAAACGCTAGCTCGAACGACGCGAGGCGGGCCTCGAGGGAGGCATCGACACCGGATCGCGCCAGATGATCCCGGTTCATTTTCTCCAGCCGCTCCAGTTGTAATTGCTGAATGTCACGCGGCAGACGAGCATTGTGAATGTACTTCACATGGGCCTTGTCGGAAGAAATACTCGCATTCCCGAGAGCCGTGCCCTGATAGATGGCGGGCAGAAACGCCGAACTCCAATTGTTGATGCCGCCAAAGGCCAGCGTGGGACAAATCGTGACGAAGGCTGGAAGATTTTCGTTCTCAGTGCCAAGTCCATAGTTCACCCAAGAACCAATGCTCGGTCGCACAAAGCTGTCACTGCCGGTATGCAATTTCATCACGGCCCCACCATGAGCCGGGTTGGTGCCATGGACGGAGTGCAGCATGCACAGGTCGTCAGCATGCGCCGCAAGCTTCGGAAACAGCTCGCTGAACCATAAGCCACTCGCGCCATATTGGCGAAATCTCCATGGTGATTTCAGCAGATTGCTGGTCGCGTTGAACTGAATTTCCGGCTTGGCGAAGGGCAGCGGCTTCCCGTCATCTCTCGTCAGAAGCGGTTTAGGATCGAAGGTATCCACCTGCGATGGCCCGCCACTCATAAACAAAAAGATGACGCGTTTGGCTCGCGCGGGAAAATGCGGAAGCCGGACCGCATGCGGGCTAGGGGTGCCCACATCCGTGGCCTGCCCAGATCCTGTTAACAGGGAAGCCAGCGCCAGCGAACCGAAGCCGACCGCAGATTGCTGCAAGGCCGTTCTGCGGGAAAGTGGTTGCGAAGCCGGCATGTGATGAGCCTTGGAGTTTGTGACATTTTTATTGGACATACATAAACTCACTGGATGCCATGACGACATGACAGAGAACACGCCACGATTCCAAACTTCGCTGCTGAGCGTCGAGTTCGCTTCCGTGGAGGGATTGACTGACTTGCTGGAGGAACGCTAAGTCCTGGATTTGCTCCTGTTCCGATGGCTCACGCCCGAGCGCAAGTTGGTACAGTTTCGCCAGTCGCGCGGAAGTGTCATCTGTTCCTGCACAAATTTGTCCGGCAAGATCGGCAGCCGCCTGCATGACGAAGTCGCTGTTCATCATCAACAGCGCCTGCGTAGCCACGGTTGTTGTCGAGCGGTCGCCCGTCGGAACGGCGGGGTCGGGAAAGTCCAAGAGCTGAAACACGTCATAGACGTTGTTACGAATGACGGGCAAATACAACGATCGGCGGCGGCTGCTGTAGTCCGACTTATCAATGGAGGTATGGTCGAACAGGTAGCCACGGTTCTTGACCTGCAGCAGTGATCCGCCCATCGTTCGGTCTAACGTTGCGCTGATCTGCAGGATGGTATCCCGGACTTCTTCGGCATCCAGTCGTCGTACGCGGAAACGGCCCAAGAGTCGATTTTCTGGATCTCGCTCAACTGTTTCCGCAGCCACAACACTGCTCTGCCGATAAGTGCGGGAGTTCAGCAGCAATCGATGAAATGCCTTCAGTGACCAGCCATCAGCCATGAATCGTCGCGCCAGCCAGTCGAGCAGTTCCGGGTGAGTGGGCTCTTCGCCAAGAATGCCAAAATTTTCGGTGGTGCGGACAAGCCCCTCGCCAAAGTGCCATCGCCAAAACCGATTGACGAGGACGCGCGCAGTTAGCGGATTCTGAGCGTCCGTCAGCCACTGTGCCAGTTCCCGCCGCCCACTTTGCGTGGAGCTAAACGTTGGGGCCCTTGGGCCCTGCATCACCGGTGGAAGGTGTCGGACAACCACATCTCCCAGTTGCGATGGATTCCCGCGGACATGCACGGCTACGTCCGCAATCTGATCTTCCATGACACCCATCGTCGATGGTAAATCGGGCAGCGTTTTTTCCAGCGTCGCCAGTTCGTCTCGGAGCTTGACAAGGGCGGTTTTAGTGACTTCCGGGTAGCGCGACGCCAGCGACTCCGGTGGTGCCTGAAGGTCCGGCAAACTGCTGCGCGCCAATTTGTCCGCCTCGGCAACTAGCGTTTCAATTTCCTGCTTCTTCGCGGCCAATTGCGCGTCGTATGCCGTCTGCATGGCGGCGGCTTCAGGAGTCTGCAGCAGATGCTCATGCCAGCGGGCCACCTTGGTGTAGGTGTCCATCGTGCGCGTGCTTTTGAAAATGCCCGCCAGCCCGTAGTAATCCGCCGCATCGATCGGGTCGAATTTATGGTCATGACACCGAGCACACCCAAATGTCATTCCGAGGAAAGTCCGGCCTAACGTATCGATCTGCTCGTCCACGATGTCCATGCGCATTTTTGGCTGATTCACTTCCGCCAGAACCTTGGGGCCGATGGACAGAAAACCCGTGGCAATCAAGAACTGGTGCCGCTCGTCGTCAGACGTGAACTCGAGCAGATCGCCGGCGATTTGTTCGGTGATGAAGCGGTCAAATGGTTTGTCGGCATTGATGGAGGACACGACGTAGTCACGGTAACGCCACGCAGTGCCGTGTGCGATATTTTCATCCAGCCCATTGGAATCTGCGTAGCGGGCCACATCCAGCCAATGACGTCCCCAGCGCTCGCCATAAGTCGGCGATGCCAGCAGTCGATCGACAAGGTGGGCGTAAGCATCCGGGCGTTCGTCAGTTAAAAATGCGGCTATCTCGTCCGGCGTTGGCGGCAGACCTGTCAGATCAAATGTCACGCGACGAATGAGTGTTCGCTGGTCAGCCATTGGTGCCGGAATCAGATGTTCGGCTTCCAGTCTGGCCAAGATAAATCGATCTACGTCTGACTGGACCCAGGTCGTGTCTTGAACTTCAGGCACTTGCCCGGACACCGGTGGCTGGAAGGCCCAATGTCCCGGATCACGAAAGCGTTTTTTGGTGAGAGGCGTCTCCGGATACGGCGCCCCCAACGCGACCCACTGAACCAAAGTCTCAATCTGTCGCTCGGTCAATTTTTTATCCTGGGGCATCTTCAGATCTTCGTCTTCATGACGAATCGCCCGGATCAGCAGACTGGCATCCGGCTGCAGCGGAATCACGGCCGGCCCGGAATCGCCCCCCTGAAGCAGCGCAGCGCGAGAATCCAGCCGGAGTCCGGCCCATTGTTTTTTTTCGCCATGACAGTTCAAACACTGATCGGTCAGCAGCGGGCGAACATCTGTTTCGAAGAACTTCAGATGTTCATCTGAAAACGTCTGCTGCGGCAGGGACGGAGATTCATCAATCCACAGGGAGAGCAGCAGGAGAATTAGCACCGGACCACCTTTCTGCCTTGCACGCCCTTGCCGCTGTTCGTGAGCAAGCCTCGTTCTGGAGGTCTCTGTAATTTGGGGAGCGTAACCGGCTGCCTTCTATTTTGTCAGAGGATCGCCTGCAAGGCGAGTGATCACTTCGATGAACCCTCTTTCGCAGCTACCAGTTTGAGACTGGCTTAAATTGCTAAAATCACACGCATCGGAGTCCGTCGCGAACCAGCGTGATAGCGTGGCGAACTAATGATGTCATCTGCCTGCTCATTGAAACGGCCCATTCTTCGAACCTATTGATCGAGTTTCTGCGTCCCACGCCGGGCCCAACGCCCAATCCCAATCACTTTGGTTCCGGACTCAACAACCCGAAGCGTCAGTTTTAATGTTGCGTATTTGGCAACGTGTCGTCGTGTTGCGTCCCCTCTCCCCCAAGTCGTTTGCGGGGGTTGACGTTGTATTCCCATGCCGCGTAGCCGCAAGCGACTTCGGGGAAGGCTAGGGTGAGGGGGATGTTTTCTCACCCAAAACTGATTGGAAGCCCCCTCATCCGGCCTCGCGGCCACCTTCTCCCCTGACGACAGGGGAGAAGGAACTGAACAGCGCAACTTCAAAAAGCGTCAGCGAGGGAATTCTCAGTGAACATAAACAGCCGCAGCCCCTCGCTGACGCTTCGGGTTACAAAGTGGAGTGTTGTTGGGCCACTCATGCGGTACAAATTTTGGATCACGCAGCCACGTCGCTGATCCCCGATTTTTCCAGAGCCCGAGGGCCCTCTACTTCACCGCCTGTAACTCAACGATAAAATGCAAGGTTGCGTTAGGAGGCACTGACGGTGGTGAGCCAGCAGCGCCGTAGCCGAGATCTGACGGAATCCAGAGTTCAATCATGCCGCCGTTGCCGACCAATTGCATGCCTTCTGTCCAGCCGGCAATCACGCCTCCCAGAGGAAACGAAATGGGTTCGCCGCGCTTGTAAGAACTGTCAAATTCACGTCCATTGTCCAGCCAACCGCGATAGTTTACGGTGACCGTGTTATGGGCTAGGGGCTTCTTCTCGTCCGAATTTCGCAGCACGCGATACTTCAGTCCAGAACGGGTAGTCGTAAATTCCAGCGGAGCGTCATCGTCCATGACACCAGTGCCACTTTGCAGCGAATCCTTGTCAGTGTAAAGCACCGGCAGCGCGGAAACCGACGTGTCCGCAGATGTGGTTTCTGGAGATGTGGTTTCTGTCTTCGCGCGTGACTTTAACAACTTCAGGGGTGCTGAACACCCGTTGAAGTAACCGAGCAATCCGAGTACTGTGCTGGCAAGAATGACTCGTTTGAAATTCATGTCTCAGTCCGTTGTTACGCTTTAAATGTCTCACGAAAGCCGCAAATTCAGCAAAAACCCCGAGTTCCGGTAAAGGGAAATGTAACGTTTCTCACATTTTGTCGTAAGCACAATTTCTGACACTTGACGGAGCGGGTGCTTTTGCTTGACGCCCTGACATAACCAAGCCAAAGGCTCTCGTCCTGCGAAAAAACAGGCCTTCCAGCGGATTCACATCTCGCGGCGTCCGGATACAATGAACTGTGCGGCTTTTGCCGCAGAACAGCAAAAATTGCCTCGGAAATCTTCGCACATGGAAATTCAGCTCAACGGTGAACCGCGCACGATCGAAGCGTCATGGACGATTGCCGATCTGCTCCATGATCTTAAGATCGAAAATCGTTATTGTGCGGTGGAACGCAACAGCCATGTCGTCCCGCGCGAAGAGCATTCGAATTGCCGATTACTACCGGGTGATACAATCGAGATCGTAACGCTCGTGGGTGGAGGTTGAAAGAGGCCGCCTTGTCTTTGGTCTTTGGAGTGCGGTGAATTGGCCGCGCTTGCCTGTTCACCGATTTTTTTGCGTAATTCCGTTGACCTCCATGTGTGGAAACTCCTGTTGGGAATTCATTCGTTTGTGTCATTCATTTCCAAACCTGTTTTCAATCCCGCATTTCCTGAAAAAGAAAGCCGTTAACGACCATGACCGTTCTTCCTCCCGACAAGCCGCTTGTCCTAGGAACTCACACGCTCAATTCCCGACTGATCGTCGGCACGGGAAAATACAGCACCTTTGAACTCATGCAGGAATGCTTGGAAGCTAGCGGTTCGGACGTGATCACGGTCGCCGTGCGTCGGGAGCGACTGGTCGATGCTTCGGGTCGCAACATCCTTGAGTTCATTGATCTCAAGCGTTACACGATCCTGCCGAATACCGCCGGTTGCTTCAACACGGAGGACGCGATTCGCGTTGCACGCCTCGGTCGCGAAATTCTGCGGGGACTGGAAAACCCTGGCGCGGATTGGGTGAAATTGGAAGTTTTGGCTGATACCCGCACATTACTGCCAGATCCGGTCGCCACGGTCGAAGCCTGCAAGCAACTGGTCGATGAAGGATTTCAGGTTCTCTGTTATACGTCCGACGATCCAATCACAGCCCGCCGCCTCAAATCCGCCGGAGCTACATCGGTCATGCCGGCGGGAAGTCCGATCGGCAGCGGTCAGGGAGTCCTGAATCCCAACAACATCCGCATCTGTCTGGAGTATCTGAAGGAGAATGATCCCGACTATCCGGTGATCATCGATGCCGGCGTCGGCACTGCTAGCGACGTCGCATTTGCGATGGAACTCGGTTGCGACGGAGTGCTGCTGAACACCGCCATCGCCAGTGCCCGCGATCCGTTACGAATGGCCGTCGCCATGAAGCAGGCCTGCGACGCCGGCCGCCATGCAGCCCTGTCTGGTCGGATTCCGCGGAAGCTTTACGCCACCGCCTCAAGCCCAACAGAGGGTGTGATCAGCCGCCCGTTGGGGTGAAGGACAGACTTCAGGCATTGTTTTCGGTGGGTGCGCAGACAGGAGTGCAAGTCGCTGCGCGAAGTTGCCTACGCAGCTGCTCGGCGACGACCAAATTTAGCGCGGATGTCCAAGACCGCATCGATCACGTCAGCGACGTCCTGATGCGACATGGATGGCGACAGCGGCAAGCTGAGCATTTGTTGAAAGGCAGCATGCGCCACCGGAAAATCGTCTGGCGCGTAGTTGTATTTGTTTCTGTAGAACGAATGCATATGAATCGGGATGAAGTGCACCGAAGTGCCGATATTGCGGGCCGTCATTTCCTGAATGAATTGATCGCGCCCGATTGTGAGTTCCGATGATCGCAGACGCAGCACGTACAGGTGCCATGCATTTGTCACATGCTCGCGTGTGGTCGGCGTCAGAAACGCAGCGCTCGAACCAAACGCGGTGTTGTAAGTTTCCACAATCTCACGACGGCGTTCCTGCATGCGGTCGAAGCGTTTCAACTGCTGCAAACCCAACGCAGCTTGGATATCGGTCATGTTGTATTTGAAACCCGGTTCGACGATATCGTAAGCCCACTTACCGCCAGCGGAATAACGACTCCATGCTTCACGATTCATCCCGTGCAGACTCACAACCCGCGCGCGGTCGAGCAGGTCTGCCGCACCAGTCAGCATCCCTCCTTCGCCGGTGGTCAAGTTCTTCGTCGCGTAAAAGCTGAAGGCTGTCAGATTCGGTCCGGAACCTATCGGCTGGCCTTCAAAACTTGCGCCGACCGCATGCGCCGCGTCTTCAATCAGGTGCAGCTGGTATTCCTCCGCGATCGCCCGCAATGCGTTGAGTTCCACCGGATGGCCAGCGTAGTGGACGGCGATAATTGCCTTCGTATTCTGCGTGATGGCTCGCTCAACAGCATCCGGCTGGAGATTGAGCGTGTCCGGTTCGACATCCACCAGCACCGGCGTTGCGCCGACATGTTCAATGACGTTAACGGAAGCCGCAAAAGTCATCGGTGTCGTGATGACTTCGTCGCCGGGACCTATGTTGAGCACCTTCAACGCGACATGCAGTCCAGCAGTGCAAGAATTTAACGCCAGTGCTGCAGGAGCCTGCACGGCCGCACAAAAATCCTGCTCAAACTGTTTCGTCCGCGGCCCTGAGGTCAGCCACCCCGACTTCAGTGCCTCGATGACTTCGTCGATCTCTTCTTGGCCAATCAGCGGAAGCGAAAATGACAAAAATGAATTGCGCACAGGTGACCTCCATGTCATTCCGCCCGAGAAACTGAAAAGTATGCTGGCTATCTAGCGATTTTTTAGAATTGTTGCCAGAGGAAGGCAAAAAACCAGAATTCAGCAATGCGTTTGACCCAAAACAAAGGAGCGGTCAACTTAAATAAAAACAATGGGCAATATGCAAAGGCTAGTAAAATCAGTTCGGCAGATCCTGCATGTTCCCCTGTTTAACTGTTGTGCACAAACGTTGCGTGCCTCGTGCGAAGTTTCGGATGCACGGGATTACATGTTGCCTCAGCGACGGCGGATGAAATGATGGGAGTTGTTCGGCTTGCGGGGTTCATGGATGAGCTACGTGGCTGGTTTGGGAAGTTGGATTGCGAACGAGCGTTTGGTTTGTGGCCAAGGTTTTGACCAATCGACGAAGACTATCGTCGGCCCGTTTGCAAGTGACATTTCACGATCAGTGACTAATACCATGAAACACCTTCATTTTTACATGGCGATCCTGCTGACTGTCGTCCCGATTTCTTCGGGGATGGCGCAGGTACCTCCAGTGCCTGTTCCAATTTTACCCATGAAGCCGGTGACGGAAATCAGTCGGCGCAACACAGCCGTAACGCTCAATTACTGCCGCGCTGCGTTGCATCGAATTCGCCGCGCGCCGTCGAAGAAGGTATTGCTGGAGGAGCAGCAGCGGATTCTGAACAATCTGGATTTGAATCAGATCGATGATCCGGAAGTGATTACGCTGTATCGATCCATCCTTGACGAAATTGGGCAGGTGGAAATCAGTGAGCGTGAGCGGACGGTGATTGGCGAGCAATTCACGCGCAGTGTGCAGCGAAAAATGAGCACGGATTTTTTCGTCATTGGCGCACAAGCGGCAACTGGCCAAATTGGGTCGGTCATCCAGTCTGGTGCGAGCAGCTGGTGGGACTATCGTTCGACAGCGATCAAACGTGATACAGACATCTGGCAGGTTGAAAAAACTCAATTTACAACGTTGATGACGAGATCATCGACGTTTATGGACAGCTTCTGGAAGCTCAGTCGTAAAAACGAAATCCCGGACCGATGGTTGCTGCGGGATCAAGATCTGGATCAGTTGTCTGATACGCTGGAGGAGCAGGATCCAGACCGGCGGTTGCGGATGCTCGTCAGAATTGAGCGATTTATGGAATGTTATCCGCCGTACTGGTATTACGTCGCACGAACTCAGCAGCAGCTGGGAAAAACGGAAGATGCGGCAAAGACGTTTCGACATTTAACGGAAATCGGCAGCGGCCACTTTCGTCAGGATGATATGCTCGCCAGCAGCATGGCCAATCTAGCACTAATTCAGGAAAGCCAGCACGATTCAGAGGCACCGCGGACAGCCGCGCGAGCCGCTGAGTTTTCCACGAGGAACTGGGAATCAAATCTCGTCTGTGCTTGGGTGCTTGGTCGGCATGAAGAGTATCGCGATGCGGAAGATTTAATTTTGTGTAATATGGATGAACAGCTTGAAACTGAACAAAGCACCGTCGCGCTGGTGTCGTTGTATTTTCATTCGGCAGACAAAGGGAAGCTGAAGTCGTTGCTGGACGATGAGCAGATTGTCCGTCGGATTCCGATTCCCGGCTTGCTGCTGTGCGCCAAGCTCTTGGGGCCGGAAGACATTCCGGCGCGGGCGAGCACGTATTTGGCGTCGACACTGACTGCCGTCCCACGACCTTCCGGTCGGATGAATGCGATTTCTGTCGCAGCAGCTCGTGGCTGGAAGCTGAACGATGCCGAGACCACGATTTCCGATGGCAGTCGGACGTTTCAGTACGCTGGGCATCGCGCGGTTGAAGAGGGAATGGAAGTGAGTTTCACGCCGTCGCTAAATTCTCGGACGGACGGCGATCTGGGAAAGACCCTGCGGATGACGTTGCAGTATCCGGCAACTCCCGCGATTCGTGTTGTGCTCGCTCAGGACGAAGAAGATGACGATACGGCGAACGATCAACGCGGCTCCGGGAGATTCCCGTTGTTCGGGGGCGCGTTGCCGGGAGCCAATCGCCCGCGCGATGCACAGCGCACCTATCGCGTGCAGGAAATCGAAGTTGACGGTCTGCGTCTGTCGCTCCGCCCAACACCTGATGGCGATGTTGACATCCGCGTGCTTAAGCCGGAATTTTCCGGGGCCGATGAATCGACACGCGGTTAAGTTGATCAGAAGGGCAGGAAATTCCCCCCGCAAGCAAACCGCAGGATGGACATTCATGTCCGTCGCATGTCCATGGATTGCCATCGCAACAGAGATCATTGTGTCACAGGGGTCCATGGCTCATGGGAAGCTGTTTGGTGAAGTCTCAGACCAGAATGTCCAAGGTCCGGGAATGACATTGACTCCTCCGTCAGCACACCTGTACCTAAGACGCATAACCGGTCATCAGCACGTGCCTGTCGCCGGACAGGGTCACGTCGAGATTGAGGGCGGCGGCCTGCAACTGTTTGCGAATTTCCTCCGGCGTAAACGCGGCGAGCAGCGAATTGTAGAAATCGATTTTCAGCACTTCTGCTTCGTCAGAGGTGACAGCATCCACGATCTTTTGCGCAGCTTGAGGGGAATCCGGACGACGCAGATCCATCACGCAGATGAAACCGCCCGGCTTGATGAGTCTCCGCACTTCGTGCCACAGCGCCATCGGGTCCGGGAGGTGATGCAGGAAGTCTTTGGACAGCACGGCATCGAAATGGCCGACTAGCAATGGCAGTCCTGGCACATAGCCCTGCAAGGCACTGATTGCCATCGACAGACCACATTCTTCGATCGCCGTCTGTGCCAGTTGAATCATGGCCGGTGAACCATCGACAGCTATGATCTTCAGTGACGGACATGCGCGGGCGAGGCGGATCATCACATCCCCCGGCCCGCAGCCTAGGTCCAGCACGTTCACGACATGCTCCGGAATCCGGTTCCGCACGATATCGACAAACGCCTGATTGGAGACACTAAAATCTGCTGACGCATAGGCCTGACATTGTGCGTCGTCAGTCATGAGTTCTGGTTCAGGTATTCGCTGCATCTGGATTACTTTCGGGAAGTCGGACAGGTTGCGAAACTGAAAGGCAAGCGACAGCATACATTGAGGGCCTGCGGGATCAGACGGATCGTGATCCGCTGCTGCTCGTCTTCGGGCCGGATGAAGGGTTCTCCATCGAGATGCACGACTAGCGGCAGATCTGACTCCAAAACCATGGTCCGACAGCGAAAACTCCGGATGCTCGGATGCACCGGGATCACGCCCCGGATCAGACCGGGCAGAGAACGAAGAATCGCTACGACACTGAGGTCACTCACATGCAGGCAATCAAACCAGCCGTCGTCGATTTCAGCCTGAGGAGCGACTACAAACCCACCACCTTCACGCTGTCCGAGCGCCACAAACAGACACATCGTTCTGAAGGAGTGGCGGATGTCATCGAGCATGATGGTGGTGTTCAGAATACGCCGGCGACGGGCGACTACTTTCAATGTTGCAAGACCATATTTCAGCACGCCGCGAAATCGGCGGACCGAGCGTGCCTCAATCGCAACTTCGCCGCTCAGGCCAAGTCCGAGGGTGTTGACGAAAAACTGACGACGACCATTCGCATCACAGATTTCTCCGACATCCACGCCATGGGTTTCGCCGGATCGCAGAAAGTCGAGGGCAGGCTGCCAGTTGCGAGGGATTCCGCAAGCGGCAGCGTAATCATTGCCTGAGCCCAAGGGCAACAGGCCTAGGCGGATCTGTGGATTTCCAGCTTGCAAAATTCCGTTGGCGATCTCATGAATCGTGCCATCGCCGCCTGCCGCGACAATGGTTCCATAGCCTCCGCAGGCCGCAGCATAAGCCAGTTGTTCCGCATGTCCGCCTTCTTGCGTTTCCACAAACTCCGCATCGCCGGAAAATCGTTGCCGAAGTTCCGACTGAAGGCGACCCGTGCGACCCTGAGCTGCCTTTGAATTAATGATCACAAGCGTTTTGTGCATACCGTGAGATACCGATGGAATTAGGCTCACCAAGCGGATCAGTCGCGTCGGACCGCTTCGGTTTCTGCCGCGTCTGGCGTGGCAACTGCTGCCGCAGACTTCGCCTGCGAAGCAAAGGGGATAATGAACTGCCGCAGGTAGCCAAGCGGTACCCGTCGACCGCTCGCAAGGCCATAAGCCGTAGGCCAAGCGTCGGGCAGGTGGTAAGTGCCAAAGACGCGATCGATCAGCGACAGGTGAACTGAAAAATTTCGATCAATCGCTTCGGGCGCAGAACTGTGGTGCCAATGATGAAATGCCGGCGTCGCAATCAGCCATCGAATCGGTCGAAACTCCCAAGACACATTGGCATGAATAAACGTCGCCTGAATCACCACCCAGACAACGTAGGTATACAACGCCGGTCCCGAGAACCCCATCAAGTAAATAGGGATGTAAGTGGTCGCGCGAGTCGTAATGGCATCCACGAGATGCAGGCGGGAGCCTGCAATCCAGTCCATTGCCTCGGCAGAATGGTGGATCGCATGAAATCGCCACAGGAACGGAATCTTATGAAACGCGCGATGAACCCAATACTGTGTCAGATCAGAAATCAACAGGACACAGGCGAACTGGACGACAAACGGCAGGCTGATGACGATCTTCTGAATTGCCGAGATGCGCGCCCAGTCAAAGAAGATCATCGCAGGCTGCATCGTCATCAGAGTCGTAAACTGCACCAGAAAATTTGTGACAAAGAAGTACGTCAGATCGGTCCTCCAACCGTAACGAAACACAGGCTGTTCCGGATGCTTCGCGAACAGTCGTTCCAGCGGGATATACATGGCAGAGTATCCCATCAGGTTGAGCAGGAACCAATCCAGACCCAAAAATGGCCCATCGGTCAACTCACCGTCAATCTTCACTGCCGCGCCACCAAGCAGTGCGGCCAGCAATGTCTGGATGATACCGGCAAGACCCAAGGCTTTATTGTATCGCAGGCAGACACTCATTGTGCCCAGCAGAAAACTGGCCACAAGCACGAGGTGCAACAGGGCGCGAATGTATGGAACCGGGTAATACTCCCGGATCGCAGGCATGGTCAGATACTGCGGAAAGTGGAAGCACACGACCGCACTGAGTCCGATAAATCCCAGTAACGCGGAAAGGACACCGCTGATCCATCCGTTACCAAACGCCGTCGCCTGAGTTGTTTCGAGCGACATGTGCGCGCTTGAATGCGGGTCGGGGCCATGGTCATTGAAGTCAGCCATCAACACCTCCGCTTTCGACTAGAATAGGCTTTGACACTGAATCCACATGCGTGCTCACGTCTGACTGAACGGCACAGACAGATGCAGACCCGAGACGAATACCGGCTCGCAATGCGGCATAATATTTCTTGTCATCATTGCGAGGCTGTAGTCCCGTAAGCCGCGTCACCATTCGCTCTAAACGCGGAAAGAAATCGATCGCCGTCAACACAGGATTGCACCAGCCCAAGGTAATACAGTAGTTGTTGGTATGGGGAGCCTTATGATGCTGCAGATGGGCCCTTCGGGTAATTATCAGCCGACTGGAATGCAGCCAACGAATGATAGTCGGCGGATTTTTCAGGTGAGACCACTGATGAAACTGATTTGTCGGCAGCCCTGCCGCACAAAGTGAGACCACATAGACGGCCACCGGCTGCCGACCACGGCTCCTTCGTCGAAATCCAGAAGACCGCGATTAGAAACGGGATGACAAGCACCGCAACGTCTCCATTCGTGTCCAGAAAGTTACGCCGCAGAAAATCATCCGGGTTGACGTGGTGGACTCGAAACGGCTTAAGAACTCTCTGGCCGAGAATCGGCATCGTATCACTGAACCAAGTGTCTGCGGTCCAATGGATCATTCCTGACAGAAAATCCGCCGTAAAGAAACCTGCCAGCACCACGAACAGGATCCACGAAGACCTCAAGCTGGGCGTCGAGACGAGATTCACCATGTGATACCCAATCAAAGTCAACGCGGTGCCAATCCAGAGTGATTCTAGCAACCTCCGAAACAAATAAATCTCATCGTGTTGCGGGAGCAACTCTGCTGTGCTGGCAAAGTCGTGTCCATCAGATTTCGGCATTTTTTACGCGATTTTGAAAGGTAACGAGGTCCCGAGCGGTTACGCTGTGAGTCCAGAATAGGCGTACGTTACCGTGCCATCCACAAAGCTGCCAGCCGGGGCCATGGATCCCCGATCGAGGGTCAATTATGAATCACCCCCGTTTTCTCTCCGAGCATTTTAAACTTACACGCCGGTACTTTCTCCGCGCCGGTGTCATGGGAATTACGGCCTCACAGCTCACCGTAAATGCCGCGGCATTTGCCGCGGCGGACGAGTCGGCTCAAGCTTCGCCAAAGGCACATGTCAAACCCGATAAGGGGGGGGTCCGACCAGATCCCTATTTCACTCCTGCGGAAGATTTTCGCGACGTGTCGCGTGGTACGCCGCTGCCGCACACATTATCGGATGCTCAGAAAACCGCAGGAGGGCTGACCCGCGAAACGTGGCAACTCGAAGTGATCTCGGACCCCGACAATCCAGCCAAGTTGGGCAAACCACTGACCAAGGCCGATGGTACGGCACTCGATTTCGAAGCGTTGTTGAAACTTGGTGAAACACATGCTGTCCGATTTCCAAAAGTCATGACGTGCCTGAATTTGGGTTGCCCGCTCGGCATGGGATTGTGGGAAGGGGTGCCGCTGCGTGAAGTCATCTGGCTGACGAAACCGCGTGAAGATCTGCGGCGCATTTTCTACTACGGCTACCACAACGATGATCCGACGCAGATGTTTCGCAGTTCGCTGCCGATCGGGCGAGTTCTGGAAGATCCGTTCGATCTGCCGCCCGTGATTCTGTGTTACAAACTGAATGGTGAGTGGCTGGATTCCGAACGTGGAGGTCCGGTGCGGGTCGTTGTGCCGGAAGCATACGGTTTTAAATCCATTAAATGGCTGTCACATGTCGTGCTGACCAATCTAGCGCATGCGAATGATACGTACGCCGCACAGAACAACGACGTCGATAGTCCCCTAAAAACGTTCGCCGCCACGATCTCCATCCCCAATGAAGTGAAAGCTGGTGCAGCCATCGCCGTTTCGGGTTACGCCCAAGTAGGCATTTCAGGGCTGGCGAAAGTTCAAGTGTCGATGGAATCGAGCAGTCCTGAACGACCTGAGAACGATCCTTATTTTACAACCGCACCGTGGGTCGATGCGGAATTGTTAGCGGCACCTCTGAGCTGGGCAGCCTTGAGCGCTGGTCAGATCCCGCAATCCACGCATGGCTTCGATGCAGCCGGTGTTCCGAAGACATGGCCCATGCGACTCACCAATGCTCACTGGGCGGCAGTCATGCGAGGCTTGCCCGTCGGTGAGTACACGTTTCGCTGTCGCACGATTGACAAACAAGGTCACGCACAGCCCATGCCACGTCCCTTCCGGAAGTCAGGCCACGCTGCTCTTGAATCGATAGGGATCACGGTTACAGATTGACGAAGTCTATTCGGCAGGCAGCAGCCGCTGGGAGTCGATCGTCCCGTCTGGTAACACTGCTAAATCCTGAGCCGACAGGACCGTCGAGATCGGCAACGGGCCGTACAGATGCGGAAACAAGTCCCCGCCGCGCGAGGTCTCCCACTTCAGTGCATCACCAAGGCGATCCGCATCGATCGCCAGCAGTTTCAGATCCGGCTGTCCAACATAGTGTTTCCGCACGGTGCCTTCCAACTGAGCCTCTGTTGAGAAATGAATGAACCCGTCGCGCAGGTCGGCCGCTGATCCGTTCCAAGAGGCGAGCTGTCTCATCTCTTCCCAGACCCCTTTTGAACAAACTTTGTAGATCATGATCGTCTCGAACTTTCACGGTCAGCTAAAAAACTGGCCATGGCCAGTGGCTTCAAACGCATTTCGAAAATGCTGGATCTGTGGCGCGCCCCACTTGTCAGGCCAAAGAATAGAAACGATGTCAAACCGGGCGGGTTGTTCGAGGCGACCGTGCTTCTTGAGCCACGCCAGCGCAATACGGGTGATCTTCTGCTGCTTGCGGAGATCGACCGCTTCAAACGGTTGACCATCTTTGGTTGATGTCCGCGTCTTTACTTCCACAAAAACAGTCGTCTTGCCGTCCTGCCCAATAATATCCACTTCGCCATAACTGTTACGGTACTGCTTCGCGATGATCCGAAAGCCCTGTTTCTTCAAATACTTGACCGCCGCCCGTTCACCACGATCCCCGAGGAGTAAGCGAAACAGGTTTTTCATATCCCCGTGCTCCAACTGACTCATGTGCACCCACCTCCCATGGCGAGAGCTGAGACTCCGCGCGGTCATGCAGGAGACAATTGGCGAGCGGCATGCGTCAGCTTGCCGGTACGAAAACGAGGTACCGGAGGGCTCACGCCGCTCCGCTCGCCGGACTCATTTCCGACCGCGTGGAGCATGATGAGCGCATGATACCACATCGCGCAGCGAAAAGGCGACAGCCGGAGGAACCCGAAGTTCAGGCTGTCGCCTACGCGAATCAGGGTCTAGCATTAAGCAAGTGAATCTGAAGCTGTCCTAGCCTCAGACAACTCATTTGCCTGAATCGCTGACCTGGACTTCCCATGGCTTAGCCTTGCGTTCTTTCAGGCGAGTTGCCTTGCCTGTGCGTTCGCGCAGATAAAACAGTTTCGCGCGGCGAACACGAGCGTGGCGTTTGACTTCAATATGCGAGATCTTCGGGGAGTTAACGGGGAATTTCCGCTCTACACCTTCACCCTGCACAATTCGGCGAACCGTGAACAATTCACCGGTTCCGGAGCCGCTGCGAGCAATAACGACACCACTGAAAATCTGGATGCGTTCTTTCGTGCCTTCCAGAATTCGAGTGTGAACGTCAACTGTATCACCTACAGCAAACTTCAGTTGCTGCTCCCGTAGGCTGGATTTTTCGACAATGTCTAAAAGCTTGTTCCGCATGACTAGGTCCCTTTTTTCAACACACTTCAAAACTATTCAATCTGAGCGGCATCCGCATCAGAATTCGCCAGCAGATCCCGGCGGCGTTCCGCTGTTCTCTGCAGGCTCTGAGCTTGCTGCCACCCGTTAATTTTCTTGTGATCACCACTCATCAGCACGTCCGGCACTGTCATGCCCCGAAACTCACGAGGCCTCGTAAATTGCGGATGCTCCAACAAACCTGACTGGCTAAACGAATCATATCGACTGCTGGTTTCATCACCCAACACACCCGGGATGAGCCGGATCACGGTGTCTATAATCAGCATCGCTGGCACCTCTCCACCATTGCAGATGAAGTCACCTACCGAGACCTCAGTTGGCTGCAACCCTTGGCGTATCCGGTCATCAAAACCTTCGTATCGACCACAGAGTAACAACAGTCGAGGTTCCTGAGCGAGTTCCTCAACCAATCTCTGATCCATTTTTCGACCTTGGGGGGTCATCATCAACAACCGACCTGGAGCATTTCCCTGTGACTGCACGGCCTCGACACAGTCGAACACCGGCTGACACATGAGCAACATTCCCGGACCACCACCAAACGGCTTGTCGTCAACCTGCCTTCGAACTCCGGGAGCGAACTCCCGAAAATTATGCCGCCAGATATCCACCAGCCCGCGCTCAATCGCGAGTTTCAGGTGCCCCTGTCCGAGATAGCTTTCGAACATCTCTGGAAACAAGGTCAGGATATCAAACCGCATGACCCTATTCCGCAGGTTCGGCTGACACTTCTTCCGCAGGAGCCACTTCCTTGACCTTTGGGGCGATCAACGGAGGAGGTGCCAGAGCTCTGCCGAACTTGTTCAGCTTCACCTTGCGGATCAGGGCGTTGACTTTTTCGCTGGGCTGAGCGCCGACCGACATCCAGTAATCAACACGCTCCATGTTCAACTTGACACGCGCGGCTTTATCTTGAACCATCGGGTCATAAAACCCAACTTCTTCAATTGCCTTGCCATCACGCTGAACACGCGAGTCCATCACACAAATACGGAAGAACGCGCGGTGCTTGCGTCCCATCTTCTTCATTCGAATTCGAACTGCCATTGGTACTCCTGAACTAACAAAAACGACTGACTCACTCGGGTTTATTTTTTACGATTTCGCTTCTTCGCCTTTTGCGATTCTTTCTTCTGCTTCTTCTTTTTGTCGCGCGCCTCATCTTTATCGAGCGGCCCACGCTGGCTTCTCATCTTTTTTTCTAATAACTCCGCACCCGGATTCATAAAGCCACCGTCTGCCAGACCCTTCACGGTCTTCATTCGGTCACGCAGCCCCATGTTCGACATGCCTTGCATCATCTTTCCCATCGCGGAAAAGTCTTTGAGCAGCTTATTGACATCCGCCGCCTGAACTCCGCTGCCTTTCGCAATTCGATGCCGACGCCCACGATCGATCACGTCCGAATTTTGACGCTCTTGGGGTGTCATCGAATTGATGATCCCCTCAATCCGCCGCATATCATCTTCCGGGTTCATGTCACCCAATTGATCGACGACAGTTCCCATGCCGGGAATCATTTTCATGATTTCCCGCATCGAACCTAACTTTTTAATCTGCCGCATCTGCATGCGGAAGTCATCCAGCGTGAACTTACCCTGCTGCATCTTTTCCTGTTGACGCAGCATGTCCTCTTCATCAAATTCCTTCTGGGCTTTTTCAAACAGCGACACAATGTCGCCCATGCCCAGAATTCGTCCGGCCATGCGGTCCGGATGGAATTCTTCCAGTCGGTCGAGCTGTTCGCCCACCCCGATGAATTTGATCGGGACACCAGTGACAGCTTTGATACTCAACGCAGCTCCGCCACGCGTATCACCATCCAACTTGGTGAGAATCACCCCGTCTAGTTCCAGCGCTTCATTGAAGGCCTTGGCACTGTTAACAGCGTCCTGCCCAGTCATCGCATCACAGACCAGAAATGCTTGGTCCGGCGCAACGCTGCTGTCGATTTGCTGCAACTCCTTCATCAATGCCGCGTCAACGTGCAATCGACCGGCGGTGTCAAGGATCACCACTTTCGCGCCGACACGCTTGGCCTCTTTAACCCCGTTGCGACAGACCTGAACAGGGGTGCTCGTCTTCGGGTCTTCCGCGTAGACGGGACAACCGACTTGGCTGCCGATCACCTTGAGCTGCTCAATCGCCGCCGGACGCTGCAAGTCAGCTGCCACCAGAAACGGCGCATGCCCGGCTTCCTTCAGACGGCGGGCTAACTTACCGCAGGTGGTCGTTTTGCCAGACCCCTGCAGACCGCACATCATGATAATACTGACGCCGTCACGCTTTAACGTGAGCGAATGATCAACCGGCCCCATCAGTTCGATCAACTGCTGATGCACAATCCCGACGATTTGCTCTTCCGGACGCAGCGATTTCAGAACTTTTTCGCCAATCGCCAGTTCGGTCACGTTTTTCACAAAGTCCGTGACGACATCGTACGCGACGTCGGCCTCCAACAGAGCCTTGCGGACCTGCTGCATCCCGTCGCGGATGTTCCCTTCGGTGATCTTTCCGGTTCCCCGGAAAGCCGAGAAGGCTTTACCTAGACTTTGTGAAATAGTTTCAAACACGACGAACGCATGCTTTTCGGGAAAAAGGTCGACAAATCTGTCATGGATTCCGGACATTGCCACGCAAGCAAAAACCACAAGTCCCTGATAGTCATGGACTTACGCAATTTGCCAGCGCGCAAACATGGAGGCAGTAGACTCTGCGCGCACAAACAGCCGGAAAAATCGAAACGCGGATCATATCGCCACCCCAGTTCACAGACAAGCCGTTCATCCCGTTTGCCCACGTTTGGTGCGATTTCGAGGTGCGACACTTGTTCGGACGCCTGCCGTGATCCCACATCTCGTGGCGGCTAGCAGTTTCTCCCCCCCTTGAATCAAGAGACGGCTAATGTCATTGGATAACCTGTCACTATTTTTCCGCGGCTCGTCGAAAACCTCTGATTTGGTGCCGACCCTTCGGATTGCCAGTTACTCGTCTCACGCTAGGATATGCCGAACGGCAATGAATTTTCGGTGTTTACTCTGCAGAGTTTTATGACAGTCGCCAGCCCAAATGCTTCGTCTGATGCGTTGACAAGACTTCGAATTCCACGCGGGGGAGGGGTGCCTCGTCGGTCTTTTTTTGGCGGCCTGATGCGCTTCTTTTGCTTCTTGGTTGTGGTCTGCGGAGTGTTGACCGGAGGGGCATTCCTCGCTCAATCCAAAGGTTGGCTGCCTAACATGGATCGTGTGTTTGAGTCTGTCCGTCCGCAACTTGAGGTACGAGTTTCCACCGTCAGTATCGAAACCGGGCGTTCCGCGGATGCGACTGTGGTGGCGACGGGTTATCTGACATCTCGTCAGCAGGCCCGGATTGGCGCGCGGGCGACAGGGCGGATCGAGCAAGTCAACGTGGAGGAAGGCAGCAAGGTCGCTGCAAATGATGTCTTGGCTGTGCTTGAACATGCAGATCTTGATGCATCTCTGGCGGCCGTCAAAGCTATGGCCGCTCGATCCCGCAGTGAGTTGCTGGAGCAGGACGTGGAAATCCAGCGGACTCAAAAAGTGCTCGAACGGGCGCAAAAATCCCTCGCCGCAAAGACCATCGCTGCTGCCGAACATGAGGCAAACGAGTTTCAGCGTGACGCCGCCGTGGCTCGCAAGATTTCGCTGGAAGCGGCTCTTCAACTCGCGGAGGCACGTGTGGAGGAGGCGGAGCAGGTTGTCGAAAATATGTTCGTACGTGCCCCGTTTGCAGGGACTGTCATTTCTAAAGATGCGGAATTGGGCGAATCGATTATGCCCGGCGGGATGGGGGAAGCTTCGGGACGTGGTTCCGTTGTCACCATTGCGGACCTCGACCATCTAGAAGTGGAATGTGATGTCAAGGAAGACTTTATTGGTCGCGTCACTGCCGGGCAGCAAGCTGAAGTTGCGGTGGACGCTGTGCCGAATCGCCGTTATCAAGGCACGGTTCGTAAAATAATTCCGATGGGTGATCGGGCGCGAGCCACCGTGAAGGTGTTGGTTGAGATTTTAGATGCAGACGAACGGCTGTTTCCCGACATGAGCAGCACAGTCTACTTCCTGTCGGCCTCAACCGAAGAGGAGCAGCAGCATGAAAAACCGCGAATTTTCTGCCCGAACGATGCCTTGCAAACTGCGGGAGTCGAACGATTTGTCTGGATCGTCACCAGCGACGATCGCCTCAAGCAGATGATCGTCGAAGTTGGGGAGGCAAAACAAGATCGCACTGAAATCGTGAGTGGTCTGAGCGGCGGTGAAAAAGTGGTGGTGAGTCTGCCGCAGGAATTCAAAGAAGGGATGCTGGTGAAGACAGCGCAGTAGTTTGCCAAATTTGCTCCGCATCGATATTTGGCCGGCTCTATCATCAGCGAGGGGACGACGGGCGGGAGTCGTCAGATTTATTGCTCGTGATTGTGAATGGCAGTACGGGATTCACGTCGTGTGCTGCACCCTGAAATTTATTAGAACGGGAGTTATTGCGTGTCGAATTCGAATGCTGGTGAAACAGTTGTTGTGGTGCGCGAAGTGTGCAAGGAATTTCGCCGTGATCAGCTCACGATCCCGGTGTTAAGCGGAATCAATCTCCAATTGTCAGAAGGAGACTATCTGGCGCTCATGGGGCCTTCGGGATCCGGCAAGACGACGCTCCTGAATCTCATTGCAGGACTCGATCGCCCGACTGCGGGTGACGTGATTGTCTGCGGTCAGAACCTTGGTCAGTCTTCCGAAGGCGAACTGGCAAAGTGGCGCTCACGGCACGTGGGATTCATCTTTCAAATGTACAATCTCATCCCCGTGTTGACGGCCTACGAGAATGTCGAACTCCCCCTGACGCTGACATCGTTGTCGCGTCGTCAACGCGACGACCACGTCAAAGCGGCCCTCGAGGTTGTCGGCCTGCAGGACCGGATGGATCACTACCCCCGGCAACTGTCGGGCGGTCAGGAACAGCGCGTGGCGATCGCGCGGGCCATCGTGACAGATCCAACACTGCTTGTCGCTGACGAACCTACGGGCGACCTCGACGCAAAGTCTGCGGGTGAAATTTTGGAATTGCTGCACCGACTGAATACCGAGTTTCGCAAGACCATCGTCATGGTCACTCATGATCCGAACGCGGCGGCCCGTGCGCGGCGGATTTTGCATCTGGAAAAAGGTCTGCTGGTCTCCGAGGTTGTCAGCAGCCGAGCCAAGGAATCTGTGCAATGAAGACATTCAAATATATCTGGCGAAACATTCGGCGAAATCCAATTCGGAGTCTCCTGACCATCCTGTCCGTTGGTTTCAGTCTCGCGCTGATGACGGTGCTTTATGGTTTCCTCGCATCTCAGGAAACATGGAAGAACGGCGCGGCCCAAGCAAATCGCATCGTCGTCATGAACATTCAGGGATTCAGTGGGGCACTTCCCATTTCTGCTGTCGATGATGTGCGTGCGACACAATCTGTGGCGGCGGCCGTCCCATTTGCATGGTTCGGAGGTTCCTACCAAGATGAACAAATGCCGTTTGCGCAATTTGCCACAGATCCGAACTCCGTATTTGACGTCTGGCCTGAGTACTCGATCCCGCCCGGCGAGCTGACGGCGTTCAAGACGAATCGGCAGGGATGCGTGTTAGACCGACGGATCGCCGCACGGCGTGGCTGGAAAGTCGGCGATCGAGTTCAGTTGAAGGGTGCGATCTATCCATTTGACTTAGACCTCGAGATCAGCGGGATCTTCGATTCTCCGAAGAATACAGATTCGCTCTACTTTCACTGGAATTATCTGAACGAGGGATTGAAACAGCAAAGCTACCCGAACATCGACAACGCCGGAACAATCTTCGCTCGCATCTCCAGTTCAGACTCGATTCCCACCGTCATTAAATCCATCGACGACAAGTTTGGCAGCTCTGACACACCGACTCGAAGTCAAACGGAGGCCGCCTTCGCGCAAATGTTTGTGGACATGTTGGGCAACGTTCAAGTGCTCATTCGAAACATCGGACTGGCAGTCGTGTTTTCACTTTCACTGGTGACGGCAAACTCCATGGCCATGGCGATCCGGGAACGCGTCACCGAGATTGCGGTGCTGAAGGCAATCGGTTTTCCACGATCGCGGGTGCTGTTCATGGTTCTGGGAGAGGCCTGCACCATTTCGATGCTAGGGGGATTCCTCGGGGTGGGGATGGGCTGCCTATTTCTGCAGGGCATGAACAGGCTGCTGCCGCAGTTCTTTCCGTTTACGGTCATGGAAATGCTGGGCCCATGGATCAGCTATGGCCTGATAGCCGCCGCGCTGCTGGGTCTGATTAGCGGAATCGTGCCGGCGATTCGCGCCGCCCAGATGTCCGTCATTGATGGTCTTCGACGCATTGCCTGATTTTTCCTTTGACCAAAGTCACTGAGTCATGATTCCTGCCAAATACAATCTTCGCAATCTCCGGGTCCGCTGGATGACAACGCTGCTGACCGTGGTCAGTACTGGGCTGGTCGTCTGGGCCTCCGTCCTCTGCTTTGGACTGACGGACGGCCTGCAATACGCGTTGAAAGTCACCGGGCATGAACTCGACTTGATCGTGCTGCGAAAAGGTGCTACCGACGAGATTGGCAGCGGTATCGAACAGAAAGTGGCACGTGAAATTGCCTCGTTGCCGGGGATTGCAAAAAATGAACAAGGGCAGCCGCAGTGCTCCGTGGAATTCGTCACCATTCTCACAAAGCCGCGGCGCAACAGTGGCGGAACCGTCAATCTGATTGTGCGGGGACTGGAAAGTATTGGTCGCACATTGAGGCCCGGTTTCCGCATTGTCCAAGGACGTGACATCGAGCCTGGAAAGTTCGAGGCGATGACTAGCCGCAGTATGGCGGCCCGCTTTGAGAACCTTGCAATCGGAGAGAAAATTGAAGTCAATCGCCAATACTTTGAAATCGTGGGCTATTACGAAGCTGCTGGAAGTGCAGCAGAATCAGAAGTTTGGACGGACCTGAGAGATCTAACAATCGCGCGAAAAACACCGGCCGCGGTCAGTGCCGTTTGCCTGCGCGCAGAATCGCCAGAACAGCGGGACGCTCTCACTACCGTTTTGGCCAAAGACAAACGGTTTCAACTCAATGCCATTCGCGAAACCAAGTATTTTGAAGATCAAATGAACCAAGCCAATGCCGTCCAGTACATCGGCTATATTATCGCGGGGTTCCTAATTTTTGGCGCTATGTTTGCAGCCGCCAACACGATGTACGCCGCCGTGGCAAGTCGTGCGCGGGAAATCGGAACGCTGCGTGCCCTAGGCTTTCCCCAAGGCAGTATTTTATTGTCATTTCTCTTCGAATCGGTCGTGCTGTGTTCTCTGGGTGGTCTCATTGGTTGCCTCGGAACTCTGCCATTCAATGGACTCTCGACAGGCACCGCCAATCAGTTCAGCGAAATCACATTCTCATTCCGCTTCGGCCCCCGCGTCCTCGCGCAAGGCGTGATGCTCGCCCTTGTCATGGGCCTGCTTGGCGGTCTCCTGCCCGCCATCCGCGCCGTGCGCCTAAATATCATCACTGCGTTGCGCGAACGCTAAATACCCGAGATTATCGACAGCGGATTTTGAGCCAGACCTCAGGAATGGTGGATTTCAGCTTCCCATCAGCTTTGAGCGGAACACAAAGAAGGCAGCTGCCAGCAAGCAGAGACTGGCCCACAGGTAATCGAGTGTCAGTTTTTCTTTGGAATACAGCACGACAAACGGAATAAATACGGTGAGGGCGATGACTTCCTGAAGAATCTTGAGCTGCCCCAGATTCATCACTCCATTCCCGATGCGATTGGCGGGAACCTGAATCATATATTCGAAAAACGCGATACCCCAACTCACCAATGCGGCCACCAACCATGGTCGGTCCTTTAGATCTTTCAGATGTCCGTACCATGCATACGTCATGAAGATGTTACTCAGGATCAGCAGGCCAATCGTGGTCCAGACACGAGCCATAAATTTCTCCGTTGAAGGATCGTCCTGCGCAATTGCATTAATTTGCCGCGCCCTTTGGCAAGTGGCGTTCAAGGAATGTGGCTGACCATGCGGCGTAGCGGTTGTCTTCGATCGCCTTGCGAATCGCACGCATCAGATCCTGATAAAAGTGCAGATTATGGAGCGTCGCGAGCGTGCCATACAGAGGTTCATCCGCAAACAGCAAGTGCCGCAGGTAAGCGCGACTGAATCCGCCTGCACAACTGGGACATTCACAGGAGGTATCGATTGGATAGCGGTCCTTGCGAAACTTCTTGTCCTGCAGGCGCATCTTTCCATCCCACGTAAAGACGGTTCCTTCGCGGGCGTAGCGCGTGGGGATAATACAGTCAAAAATATCCATGCCACATTCGACTGCTGCGACAAGGTCTTCCGGCAGACCAACACCCATCAGATAACGCACCTGATCGGATGGCATCAGCGGTGCCGTATGGCGCACGATCCGCACCATCGCGTCGTGCCCTTCGCCAACCGATACACCGCCAATCGCGTACCCAGGCAGATTGAGTGACGTGACCTGACGCACGGCCTTCGCACGCAGATCCAGTTCCATTCCGCCCTGAATGATGCCGAACAAATGCTGATGTTCCTGCAGGGGCGCGGCGGCACAGCGTTTCAGCCAACGGTACGTGCGGTCAAGAGATTCCGACATGTATTTCGGGGGCATGCGATGATCGACGCATTCATCAAACGCCATCACGATGTCAGCGCCCAGCCGCCGCTGAATATCCATCGCGCTTTCTGGAGACAGCGTCATCGGGGTTGTGTCGCCGTCCTTCTTCCCCGATCGAAACTGAAAGCTGACACCTTCTTCGGTGATCTCGCGATCCGGCAAGCTGAAAACTTGGAACCCGCCAGAATCGGTCAGGATCGTTTGATTCCATCGCATCATCGAATGCAGACCACCCAAACGTTCGACAACCTGCGTGCGATCCAAAATTCCAAGGTGGTACGTGTTGGCCAGCACCACCTGAGCCCCCGTGGCGGCCACCTGATCGGGCATCACGCACTTGACCGTTGCCTGCGTGCCGACGGGCATGAATGCCGGCGTTTCTACGACACCATGCGCAGTCACAAACCTGCCGCGCCGCGCGCGCGCGCTTTGAGACAGGAGCTGATAATGAAGGCCATTGCCTGGTGTCCAGGCCGGCATGGAGATGGTCATGGGGTCAACAATTCAAGCGAGTGCATGGATCTCGAGGCAGCAAACAAAAAAACGACGCTCACCGCTGCTTGAAACGCACCGGGTCGCGTAGCGTAGCCACCGGGAACGGTCGGACGAAACAGTTTAGCATGGAATCGGCTGATTTGAGGGATTGAGAATTGAACCCTAAGTGGTCATGTTTCCTTAAAATCGCTCTAAATCCTTCGTGTCGCGGCCCTGTCAGTGGAGACTTGACGCCAACTGCTGGTGACGCATTCGCCCCACAGGGAGGGCTGGCCACGAGACGCTCCCGGTCTGCAGGTCATCGGTGACGTGGCGGTATGATGCGGCCAGAAATTGCGACGATGTGCGGACATTATAAATTGACTGGCGTCCCCAAAGCTGAGCCATGGAATCCTGATACAACAGGACCCAGTCGTCGGAATGTCGCTGCATTTCTCGGACGGACGGCCCTTGGCCACGCGAAAGCAGGATTAGATCCGGAGCGTGAAACTCGAGCGCTCTTGCTGGGTCAAAGGCCGGCGTCTGCGGACTGCGATAACGTTGCTTGGGGTCGTTGGTGCCGAGCCAAAAATCAAAATAGATGTCCGTAATTTCACGGGGATAACAGGTTTCAAATCGTCCATCAACGGCGACGCGAGATTGTCGCGCGAAGTCATGTTCCTCAGCGAAACATCCAATGGCATATTGCGCCCAGTTGAATGTTACCACGACTTTTCCGTGCAGGTTCTGGTCGTGCATAAACTGCATCGCGGCTACAGGAAACTCAGCGCGATCGACTGACACATCGGTCAGTTGGGGAGCCAGTCGCACGACGTTGAAGATCAGGATCGTGGTGAGGACTCCGGATACCAGAAACGGATATCGCCCATGAGTTGCGGCGTTTGTCTGGACCAAGTCGGCTGCTCGTCGCTGAAATCCGGCGGTGGCAAAAGTTAGCAGAGGCTGCAACGCCGTTGGTACGAAGAATCCGCAAACGATTGCCACGATCGCCAAATGGCGGCAGTGGGAAATACCCTGCCACAGGAGCAGCATCATCAGGATTGCTTGAGACAAAAATTGTGATGTTAGAATTGTGCGACGCTGCTGTCGCATCACAAAGGTGAATCCACCGATGGCCGTAATGAGCAACATCCAAAAGCGAAGCGATTCATACGTCCAGAGTTCTAGCGGTCCCCAATCCGCGATTTCAGGACGCGGTAGCATCAAGGCAGCGAGCATAAATTTCCACAATGTCAGGCCGTACGGATTCACCAAGGTCGCCATCCCTGAGGCGATCGTCACCAGCAACAGCAATCCGACCAGTCCAGCAGCTCGCCGACCATGTGCCAGCAACAACTGCAGCGACACGAGGCCATGGTACGCGATCAGCATGGCCATGCCTGCAGCGAATCCACCGTGTGAATTTGTCCAGAAGCAGAGCAATGGCGGAAGCAACCAGAGGCTTCGCATCTGACGTCCAAAAACGGGAAGTTCGATCGCCGCAAATGAGGCACCCGGACAGTGAAACGCGTGCTGCCAAATTGCCAGCATCATCGCCAGACTTACGTAGCTGAGAATCTGCGGCCGAAAATGCCAATGGAATTGCAGGTTGCTTGCTCCCAGCAGGACGGTGATTCCAATCGCCAGCCAGCCACATGCCCCACGCCGCGCGGTCCATATCATCAGTCCCAGAATGACGATCGCCAATATCAACTTTATCGCAGGCAGACCGCGCACGCCATACGTATTAACGGTCCACGCCAGCAGAAGTTCTGCAATGTTCTCATGATTGACCCACTGAGCACCCTCAGCCGCAAACGACCATGTCGTGGTCTGCGGCAGTGCCCCGTCGCGCAGCACTTCCCGACCGTACTGGACATGCCCCCAAAGATCTGGGTCGGCACAGTTGGTCGTCATCGCCCCAACTCCAACCGACAGTATCGCAGCGATGATCAGGGCCGTGCGCAGCTTGAAAGTGCTTGCGGAATTGGCGGGATCAGATTGCAGAGTCATCTTCTGCGAAACTCCGGAAGAAGGGGGGGGACTTCCGATGAACGCGGAGTCGCCGAACTCAAAAACTTAGCTCACCGGCCATACCAAATGAAAGATTTGCCGTAAGTTGCTGGCGCACGATCTCGATGGTTCTACCTGTCTTGTCGAATATGCCGGCTGTAGCAACTGCTGAATCCCGTAGTTCCACTCCGAAAAAGTGCTGCCACACAAAAAAAGCCCGGCTCCTAGGGGAGCCGGGCTTCAGCGCTAACTTGTCAACTTAGACGACGATCATCGGCCCCCAAAGCCACCGCCTAAGAGGTAGTTGATCTGGAACATGTTGATGAACACATTCCCTAGCTCTTCTGCGAGGGTGTACCGGACGAGGACCACATCATTCGGCTGAATCAGAATGCGTTGAGCCGGATTCTCGAGAGCCTTATTCAGGTCGATCTTGATGGCGATCGAACTTCCACACGGCAGTTCCCGGATCACAATCGCTTCGGACGGCTGGCACGCTTGACTGCTACGACCACCGCCCCCGCCGCCGCCACTATTGCCACCACCGCCGCCACCGCCGATCGCAGACACCCCTGTGCCAGACTGCCCCAGTGAACCATTAGCGAGGGCGACTGCCGCAATAATGTCGAGGTCTCTGTCGCGAGGCAACGGTATTTCGCCGCCACCTAGGACTCCGGCCGAGATGAAGGTCTCGCGGTCACGACTGCGGATGATGACAATGTCACCTTCATGGAGGATGATATCTTCTTCAGTGAAGGTCGGAGGATGTGCCGGATTGTATCGCAGTGGGATGCGAGTTATGTAGGGCGGGTCAGGGATCGGACGCTCGTCGCAGATGCAAGGGTCGACGCACTGATCCTGACATTGCGAGTTGCACAGATTATCAAGGATGACATCGGCACTCTTCCCGTCGTCGTACATGCCGCGATAGATCAGCACTTCGTTCTTGGCGTCCAGTCCTGGCAACCCACCCGTCTCGCTCAACGCGTGTAACAGGTCGTTTTCATAGGCTGGCAAGTCAACCACTTTGCCTGTACCGCGTTTGGTGACTCCTTCAACCCCTCCGCCTTCTTCACGAATCACCTGCACGCGAATTTTACGCTGCCGAATCAGCGTCACGATGATTTGTTCTTCGCCCTCTTTGACGATCACACGAGGATATGTATAAGCCTTGCGAACTACGTCCGTGGCTTCGACCAGAGACATGCCTTCGACTTGAATTGGATCAACGATCGGCAGGGCGAGCGTGCCATCTTCACGGATCGGAACAGGATATCCGATCGCTGGTGGCCGATTCGAGTCTTCCGGAAAGTGCACCGGTGGCAGTTCCTCTTCGTTACCAAGGACACCCTTGATGTACACACCCAAGACGTCGCCAGGCCCCAGCAGGTACACTTCCGGCGGATCTTGGCGAAGCCTGAGCATGGAGATATCGACAAAATTGTCCTTCCGCTCAACGGCAAGGATTTCATTGGGCACACGCGAAACGGGGATAGCGCTGATGGTGTTGCATCCCGTGAGGTATGAACTCACCATCGCCAGCGCGACCAGCGGGAGCGTCACCCCCGCAGTTCCCGAATTTAGGGTTCGACTTGAAACATCGGTGACTAACAAACTCTTGGACATTTTAGCATCCTCCGTGAGCCCGAAGCAGCAGTTTTCGCAACTGGTCTGCATTAGATCCTGACGAACATGTATAAGAAATGAGGACGATGGAAGCTTCCGTCTCGTGGTTGACTCAACCATGCAGCTTTGGTGACGGATTACTTTTCTTCGTAGGGACGTGGAACCACTTCAAGTGTGGCAGGATCAGGAGTTTCGATCACCGGGCCGTCCTGCAGCACGTCTTCGATCTGCACAGGACCTGGCATTTCGAGTTGCTCGTCTGGGCCAAGTTCTGGTGCATCGCCAAGTTCAGCGAAGCACGCATTCGAGGCTGGAATCTTCGAGTTCAGGAAATTCTGCCGTGTCGTCGATGACAACGGAATTGTCTGAATGTCGCTGTAACCATCCTGTTGAGCAGCGAGTGCTCCGTGGGAATACCCGTCAAACCATGACTGTATTTTTCCATGCCCCTTTGGATTCTGGTAACACGGCTTCCAATAGTTACGAGGCGGGAGTGTTGGCTGACACCCCTTCCCACCCGCCAAGATGTTTTCATACCCGGCTCGAAAGCCGCTGGCAAAATCGTAATGATAATCTTGGTCGTCGTAGTACGATGACCATGCGGCCCACCCTTTCATGGCAAGCACATGGTCGCGACATGCCATTTCTTTTTCGAGAACCATGTCTGAAATCGAATTGCAGCCCGCTGCAGAAAACAGCATCATGGCAAGGCTGGCAAGTGAAACTTTTTTGATCATGTTGGTCAGTCTCCGTACTGTCGTCATCTGATCTGAACGCTATCTATGCAGAATTAAAAAATTGAATTAGTGCCTCACCTACGCCGAGGCAATCGATCATTTTGATCCTTGGCTGAGTGCCGGAGCGCCCTTAAACCTGTCCTACTTCTGACGCGTCAAAGTAGACTGAGCTGCCTCACGCACATTCGGATCGGCATCCGTGTCGGCCAGTTCTTGAAGTCGAGTGAGCGTGCTACTTTCCAGGGAAACGAAATCCCCGAGTGTGACCGCTGCGGTCGCTCGGACGTTGGGCTCCGCACTTCCCAGAAGTTCGCTCAGAGCAGTCCGACAGGATAATTCCTGTTCCGTCCCCACAAATTTTCT
>QWQG01000222.1 GCA_003670925.1 Planctomycetota bacterium
TGCGGGGGCGCAACACGTCTTCAGAAACGCCGTCGCTTCCTCCGCATAGAGCCGATTCTGACTGAACAGTGCGTGCTGCTGTTCAGCCTGAACGGCAATCACTTGGAGCCCTGCTTGGCGGCCGAGCATGCGAATCCTCGCCAACTGATACCAATGACTCACGACGATGATCCGCCGGTCTGCTTGAAGTTCCGGCAACGCAGCCGCATATTCAATTGAGTCTGCGGCACTGATACCTGCAGAATCGAGCAGCAATCGCGTCTCCGGGACACCGGCCGCCAGGGCCAGCTTTTTCATGGCAGCGGATTCCGTGACGCTGCCTTGGCTAGGGCCTCCGGACAGGAGCAGCAGCTTTCCTCGCCCGTCGAGAAATAACTTATTCCCCGTCGCCATGCGGTCTGCTAGGGCTTCGGACGGAGTGCCATCACGCTCAACGCCGCAACCGAGAACCAGAATTGCCGGAGCCACATCGGAAGGAATCGGATCACTGATCGAACCCGACTGCAGCGTGACAATCACAAACCCCATGACCGCGAGGCTGCTGCTGCCGGCAATAATTAAGAACGATGACTTTCCAGAGACGGATGGTGAATCACCGACAAGGATGCCCATCCCTGCAACCGCGAACAACATGAGCACCCCTAGCGGACGACTCATTGCCGTCTGTCGCAGATTTTCCGGAACGCGTTGCGTAATGTCCCACAATTCCCAACTGGAAAACACTGCGACAATTGTGACAAGCACCAGCGTCGCCATCCAGACGGTTACTGGCAGTGCAGGTTTCACGGAATACATCAGTGTTGCAGTCGCCAGCATCGTCAGGAGGGCAATGGAGAGTGGTTGCGTGATCATGCGAAAGTTGCACAGCCAGTTGTTCACGGCGCTCGTGTTGAAGGCGAAGACTTCCAGCAGATTCAGCGTGGTGATGAAGGTAATGCCGAGTGCCGCGCCGCGTGAAACGGCGATCCAGCCGGGAGCGTTTTGCGTTCCATAACCCTGCGTTTTATATTGCGGTGTGGGTGCGGCCGGTTTCATCCTGTTATTCCCTGACTGTCATCTTGCTGCGCCGCTGCTTTACGCGGCAGCGTAAATTTTTTGGGTGCGACTGGTGTTGGCAACAGCAATTCGGCTTCTGCCAGCAGTTCTGACAATTGTTCAACTAGAAACCGCGATGCAATCACGGCCTGCTGGAAGTTTGTATGCGTCGATGCGTGCCATGCATCCTTCGCAAATTGCTCCGCCGCCGCCTGCAGTTTATCCAGCTTCTTGCGAACTGTCTTGAAATATCCTGCCGGATCAAGAGTCTGTGTCTCAACCGCGCGGAACACATCAAAAATGGTCCGAGCCATTTCATTGAGTTGCGGGAAATCTTCGACTTCGTCCGAATGCTTCACAAAAGTACGAATCATCCATGCATGCGACATGAGTTTCTGAGTGCGTTCCACCAGTTTTGTAAGTTGCTGCGCACAGATATCACGCGCGGGTTCAGTGGGGGCAGGATCCATATGAAAATCTCGACTCAACAATCAGCAAATTCGGTGTGTTAGTCACGCACGATTGTAGTAAAAGTGGCGTTCGAGGACATCCCGACGATGTTTCCCAACCCTCCGCCATCGCAATTCTGCTTACGCTTCGCGCCGCTTTTCTTCGGCGTAGCTTAACCGGATGTAGACAGGTTCTAGACTGTCTGGATCTGAGAGTTGTTGCTGGTCTAGCATGTGCAGTCCGATTCGTCCCACACTGATGGCGCGTGGTTGCCACAGGGATTCGTCGAGCACATGAAATCGGTCGGGTGCCGCGGCTTGGAGTTTATTGCCGGCCGGCCCCACGATTGGATACTCTGTCGGCAGATCAGCCACGCTCACCAAACGCACGTCATCGATCGCACATCTGAGGCCAAGTTCGGCATTCCAGCAATATGTCGCGGCAAAGAATTCCGTCCGCTGCGCATCAACGATCGCCGTGACATATTGCAGGTCGGGAGGAACCTGCTGCGTGATTGCCCGCAACGTATCGACGGCGACCAGCCGCGCATCATTCAGCCATGCAAAGGTTTTTGCAAACGTCAGTCCAACGCGCAGTCCGGTGAAACTTCCCGGTCCGATGCTCACGGCCACAGCCTGAATCTGATGCGGCTGCAGCTCGCACTGGGCGAGTACATGAGCGACTTCGGCTGGAAGTGTCTGCGCATGGCGGGTGCCCGTCGCGCCAAGAATGCGTTCGAATCGCAACGTGGGGCCATCAAAAATTGCGACCGAACCCTGCGTTCCGGATGTCTCAATGGCGAGCAGCATGACTAAGAACACCTGACAAGACCGCTCTTCGTAGCTGGATTCGCCAGAATTCAGCACCATTGCTGAATTCTTGCGAATCCAGCTACCTGTTTTGTCAGGGGTTCTAATCCTGCCGTCGCCCGGTGGCGTGTTCCAGACCTTCGGCCATTTCACCCGCATGATAACTGCTGCGGACAAACGGGCCACTGGCCACCATGCTAAAGCCCAGCAGGCGAGCCAGTTCGCCGATTTCGTCAAATTCTTCTGGCGGCACATAACGTTCCACCGGCAGGTGTTCGGGAGTTGGTTGGAGGTATTGCCCTAGCGTCAACATGTCACAACCCACGCCTCGCAGGTCGGCAAAAACGTCGAGCAACTCTTCCCGTGTTTCACCAAGTCCCAGCATGAGACCACTCTTGGTTGGCATGTCTGGCGCTTCTTCTTTGATTTGTTTTAGCAAATTGAGCGTGCGTTGATACTCGGCATTGCGGCGGACGCGATGATACAGCCGAGGCACGGTCTCTGTATTGTGATTAAAGACATCCGGACGCGATGCGATGACGCGGCTGATGGCTTGGCGATTCCCCAGAAAGTCGGGCGTCAGCACTTCGACCTGAGCCCCCGTATGCTCACGGACGGCGAGCACCGTGCGATACCAGTGATCGGCACCACCATCAGGCAGATCATCACGAGTGACAGACGTGAGCACTACGTATTTCAGCCCCAGCCGCGCGGCGGCCTCGGCGACTCGTTCCGGTTCGTCCAGTTCTAGGCGTTCGGTTTTTCCTTTCGGCACAGAACAGAATCCACAGGGCCGCGTACAGACGTTACCACCAATCATGAATGTGGCTGTTTTCTGCGACCAACATTCCGTGCGATTCGGACACTTGGCACTTTCACAAACGGTTTCCAGCCGCAGGTCAGAAATCACATCGCTCGTGTAGGCCATGCCTGACTGAGGCAACGGGCGTTTTAGCCACCGTGGCAGGCGGCGCTGCGGCGCGTCCGTCTGCAGCATCGCGGTGAGCGGCACAAGGTTTAAAGGCGCTGTGTGCACAGAGGCTGGCTGCAGCGTCGTATCATTCGGAGGTTGATTGAGAATTGGTAAACTTGTCATGGATCAAAGTCCGTGTGCGTTTCAAAAAAGGATGGCCAGTGTGCAAATGATAGTCGGGATAGCCCAAATGTGTACACAAGTACTGAATCAAAGCCGAGCGAACCTGTGGCATCTGTGTCGGCCGGACGCGTTCGGCATTTAAAGAGGAAATGCGTTGACCCAGCAGACCACGTCCAATCCCGCGTGCTTCGTCCAGACGACAGCTCACGTTCAGAAAAATCCCGAAGCTGGTGACGCCGTCTGCCACATGAATTCCCAGTTCGGCCACCACACCGTGTCGTCCAAAGACGGCGGTTGGATCGTCAGGCGAAGTCGTGGCGACAACCTGGACTTCACGACAAGTCTCGATCACCGCCTGCTGCAGGCATCTCCGAAAGTTGAGCTCATCCATCTGGCATTCCAGCAGCGAGACCACCACATACGCGGCAATCTGCCCAGGCTGATGCAGGATCGCATGTCCATCCCGCCGCACGCGGTGGACCGTGATCAGGCGAGATTCCAGTTCGCGTGCCGATTCCGGAAGTTCCAGCAGGCTAGCACCCTCCCCAACGGTGACGGCTGGCGGATGTTCACAGATCAAAATTGCCGCATTGGTGCGACTTTGACATCGCACTTCATGCACCATTAGTTTTTGCAGCGCGAGGACAGACGGCAAATCTACCGCTCCGAGCAACCGCACTTCGGCAGTCGTCAGGGTCTGGTTGGTGAAGGCTTCCCAGTCGATCGTCATAGATTGTCTGGCTGGCAAGTTGTTAGTTTGGTGGACGTGTCAGTGAAATGTTGCAGAAGTACGCTCGAATTGTAGCCTTTTCCGGATGCAGGCTTCACGCGAGTGTGCTGTGGATTCGCAAATATTCTGGCACGAGGCGTGACGCGTGACTTTTACCCGTCCCGCCTGCACAAATATCGGAGCAAATGCTGCAAATTGGACTCGCTGTCTTGCAGTTCACCTCGACTTATGAAAAGCTCCGCAGCCGGGAATTGCTAATGCGAGGAAGCAGCATAGACACGCATAACCGTCTAGACAGATTAGACGGCAGTGTTCGCTGAACGGGAATCGTTCTGATGAGGGTGGTACTCGAACTCCAAGACCAGCCGTCCAATGTGCGTCGAATCTCTGTTCGACATGACATTGTGATCGGTCGTGGTTCTGACTGCAACCTGCGTCTCTCCGCGCCCCAAGTCAGCCGACGCCACTGTTTTCTTCGCGTCGGACGTGATTCAGTCTCCGTCACCGATCTTGACAGTAGTAACGGCACGTACGTGAATGGTGCACGGATCACGGCAGGCAAACGTTTCGAAATCATGGACGGTGCGCAACTAACTCTTGGTTCCGTTCGATTTATTATTTATCTGCGCGCAGAGGCCGTACCAGCTGAGAGCGAGAAATTGAACACGACGGCGGGAGTTACGGAAATATCCGAGCATGCAGAAGCACTTGGTGTTTCCGTTCCGCGTCGAGCCCGCGCTAACGATGGCAGCACGGTGGTTGGTCGAGCGGTTCCCAAAGCCCCGTTGGGTTACAATCGAGTACAGAATGGTGATTCCCGGGAATCACACGAGGCGACAGTCGATGATCTTGGCGGTCAGTCTCTGGCCGCCGGTTTTGCGGCGTGGATTTCACCTGCCTCTGATCTGATTGATAGTCGCCTTGAGATCATTGACTTTGGTCGCAGTCTTTCCCAAGAGAGTCGGAACGCTGAAGAGAGCGGTGCAGAGCCGCAATGGCAGTCTGACATCGTTGATTCGCCTGACGACCTAGATGTGCTCAGCATCGCCGATGGCTCAGATCTAGAAAGTGACAGTGATCGGGAGCAGATGTCCGATGCCGAAGCGCCGCCTCGTGACGAGGCAGGACAGTCGGCTAATGACATTGTGGACACCCTTTCTTCGCAGCCAAGGATAGACGCGATAGTCTCCGAACAGACATTCGTTGTTGATCATGAATTTCTGGATGTTGATGTGATTGACGAAATTCTTGAAGTAGCCGACGAAGTCTTGGAAGATGAGGAGGAATCTCATTGGTTGGCCGCTGACGAAGAAGTCACGGAAGCAGGCCTTGTTGAATTCGTCAGTACGGATGAAGAAGTCAACACCGACCTTCCGCAGAGTGACAAAGACGAGATGGATCCAAAACTCAAGAGTTTTCTCAACGACTTCTAATTAGCCCACCCATGCAAAAGATAACTCGGAAAATCACGGTACCGCTGTTCCGTGATATGGCCGCTCAGGGTCAAAAGCTCACGATGCTCACCGCCTACGATTATTTGTGGGCGGGAGTCATGGACGAAGCGGGCGTAGACAGTATTCTCGTGGGTGACAGTCTTGCGATGGTCGTGCAGGGGCGATCCACCACACTGCCCGTCACGCTCGATCAGATGATTTATCATGGAGAAATGGTGGCCCGCGCGGTCCGTCGGGCTCTCGTGATTGTCGACATGCCGTTTATGTCTTATCAAGTCAGCCCAAAGCAGGCCGTGCGAAGCGCCGGGCGCATCATGAAGGAAACCGGTGCCGATGCGGTGAAGCTGGAAGGTGGTGCAATTCAGTCTGAAACAATTCGTGCTATCGGCCGCGCCGAAATCCCTGTGATGGCACATGTCGGCATGAGACCGCAGGCCGTGCGGCAACTTGGAGGCATGGGGAAAGTCCAGCGGGATGAGCAGCAACTGCTCAATGACGCCCGTGCCGCTGAAGACGCCGGCGCATTTGCCATCGTACTGGAACTCGTGCCTCAGGATATCGCCGCGCGGATCACGGCAGCCCTCTCTATCCCCACGATCGGGATCGGAGCCGGAGTCGGATGCAGCGGACAGGTCCTAGTGGGCCCCGACATGCTGGGTCTCAATCCCGACTTCCAGCCAAAATTCCTAAAGCAGTTTGCGGACCTGCGCAACCAAGCAACAAACGCGGTGCAAAGTTATATTCAGGAAGTCCGGAACGGCTCATTCCCCGACGCGCAACATTCACACAGTTGATGCCCCGCCCAGATCCGCAGTTGAGATTCCTGAGAGCTTCGACATGCGCTATGACATTTCCGGTTCCCCATAATTTAGACGCGGCAGCAAGCTGTGACCGGAAGCCTGCTGTTCAATCGCCTGAGCCGACCAGCCAACCAGCCGAGCCATCCCGATGACAATCGCTTGTCGCTCAGGTGGAATATCCAGCAACGTCATCACTTTAGTCGACACCCAGTCTGCAGTCGGAAAAAACAGATTCGCCGCAAGGACTTTCTCGAGGCGTGCAGCACATCCCGCAAGCCGAATGCGGTCGGCACTGCCCAGAAGTGTGAGCACTGTTTCCGCCAGAATGTCAGCACGTAGGTCATCGTTCGAATTTGAAAACCCAAAAGGCATCGGCTGCCCTTCCCGACGTCGCCACCATGCTTCGGCCTGACTTGGGTCGCGGAAATTTTGAAGCAGTTCGCTGGTCCATAGATATGGATCATTCCGCAACTGCGATCCAAACACGGTCGCAGCAGACTGCAACGCGGCCAAGATATCTGTCGTCGCGCTGGCGGCAAATCGAGCTGTGAAGCAGGCAGGCCGCATTTCAGTCAGGCACTGACAAATCATGAGCGTGTTCATCGCCGAATCTTCGGCAGCTGACGGTCGTTCAGTCGAACGGCGTAGTCGATGCAGTAAGCGACCTGCCCACGACAGTTCCGTTTCATCCGCTGACATCCCTTTCGGTCTCGGAATGCTTTCCTCGAAAGTGGCACCACATCCTGCCGCTAAGATGATCGGTAACTGGGCCAGCAATCGGAGAATCCGAGACCGCGTCGCATCCGGCGAATTGTCCTGCGGTGTCGGATCAAAAAACGACAGTAACGAAATGCAAAAGGGAAAAACATCCAGCGGTCGTGCGGAGACTGGCAGGTGCGATACTATTTCCAAGACCGATTGATCGATCACCGCTGAATCCGCCAAGATCGAACAACTGTCAGCAAGCTCCTCTTCTGTCGGCAGCGTTTGATGCAACAGTAGCCAAAGCACGCGCTCAAACGATGCCTGCTCAGTGAGATCGTCAATCGACTGGCCGCAGTAAGAGACTGCCGAATCCCCAAATGAAAGCAGCGACGTTGTTCCGCAGACCACCTCCGTCAATCCCGATCCATGCACACGGGAACTGGCACAAATGTCATGCGCAAGACGGCGAAGTCCCTGCAACAGATGCGGTGCTGGGTCGGCTGATTGATCCATAAAATCAGAGTCCTTTCCTATTCATAAACACGACGAAACCTATCCCTTTGTTTCACGATTTCCAGAAAGAATCGTTCTCTCCAAAATCGCAACCGCCTGACCATGCGGCCGTGTAGAAAATTGACTGTAGCCGCTCAGAAACCAACTTTGAACTCACTCATTTATTTTGGAAATATGCGATAGCTGGGATAGACAGGGGGATTTATGGCCCGGTCTGTTTGCCCAAACAGCAGTCAAGAGTTTGCCGCTTATACCCCGAGGGCTCAGGTGGCCTGTTGCCGGATTCGCAAGAATTTGGAACTGTGCATGCTTCATGGCCGTCGTGTGGCCAAGCTGCTCTAGGAATCATCAGAATCAATGGGTTCGATGGATTCACCATTGTCAATTTCCGTCCGACATTTCGGCAGACTAGCAATGAACAGGCGGCCGTAGGGTTTTGTCAGCATGCGAGGGTCAAGGATGACGACGCGGCCAGTATCGTTTCGATGGCGGATCAGGCGGCCGAACCCTTGCTTTAACTTAATAATGGCTTCTGGTGTCTGAAAATCGCGAAACGGATTGCCGCCGCGGGCCCGGATCGCTTCAAGTCGAGCTTCCAGCAGCGGATGATCGGGAACGCTGAAGGGCAGTCGGGGGATAATCACATTTTGCAACGCATCACCGGGGACGTTCACGCCTTGCCAAAAACTATCCGTTCCGAACAGCACCGCGCGTTCGTCGCCGCGAAATCGATCCAGCATGGCTGAGCGTGGCAGACCCTTTCCCTGACAATAAAGTGATAAGTCATGTTGGGCCAGCCAGCCGGTGAGTCGGTCAGCACAGAACTGCATCATCGAATAACTTGTGAACAGCACAAACGCGCGGCCTTGAGTGTCCAGCAGATGTCGCTGAATTCTTTCGCAGCACTGTTGTTCAAAGCGTTTGGCATCGACAGCTGGGTCAGCCATGTTGGTTGAGAGAATTAGCCGTGTTTGCGTCTCATAGTTGAAGGGACTGCCAAGCCGAATGTTGCTGCCTTCGGTTAGTCCGACGCGCGATCGAAAGAAACTAAAATCCTGCTTACCGGTTGCTAGCGTAGCGCTGGTCATGATGACCGATGGGATCGCGTTGTATAAATGTTCGCGCAGGATGGGTCCAACTTCTACTGGCGCGCTCACTAACGATAACCGTTGCTTGTAGGTTCCAGATTGTTCGACCCAGTACACAGAATTTTCAACCGCCTGCCGCGTCCATGCCTGCACGTTATCCGCCAGAATTTTGCAACGGTCACCGGCAGATTTGAGTTCCACTTGGTTAGCTTCGGTCGTCGCGGCGGAAGCCGCTTCACCGATCATGATTGCGAGGCGACTGAGTTCTGGAGTCAATTCATTTGTCACCTCAATCGGGCGCATGAGCCGCCCGTTTTTCTTGCAGAAGCGTGCAGCCCATTCACCAGTATCTAGAAAGAACTGCATCGCGACCGTCCGAATTCTTGACGTCTGCTTTTGCGCATCTTTCAGATTGTGCGTGATCAATACCCCGCGATTTGTCTGTTCGTTATACAACTTATTCAGGAGATAATCGACCTGACCTTCCGAGACCGAAATTCCCAGATGATCGGCGGCCACGCTTTCGATGGTGTGTGCTTCGTCAAAAATGACAGTGTCGTATTCCGGTAGAATGCTGGCATCGTCACGCCGCAGTGACAAGTCCGAAAAGAACAATGCATGATTGACAATGAGCAGATCAGCATTCCAGACACGGCGGCGCGCGGCGTAATAGAAACATTCGTTGTGGCTAGGACATTTTTTACGAAGACAGTCGCCGTGATCGCTGAGCACTTCGTCCCACACATCAGGTTTTGGCTGAAACGCCAAATCCGAGCGACTGCCATCGGTCGTCTTGTGAGCCCATTGCCGAATCTTTGCAAGTTGCTGCTGGCCTTCCGGTTCGAACAGTGATTTTTGAGATGAACGCTGCACGGCCTTCTCGAGTCGTCTTAAGCTGATGTAATTCCCGCGCCCTTTCACCAGAACGGCCGAAAATTCCACCGGCAACACGGACTGCAAAAATGGAATATCGTGCTGAATCAACTGTTCCTGCAAACTGATTGTATGCGTCGAAACGATGATGCGTCGCTTCTTGCTGCCCGGTCCTTGGTCGGCCTGCGCTGCGAGAATGGCTGGGATTAGATAGGCGAAACTCTTGCCGACACCCGTACCTGCTTCGGCAATTAAATGATGACGTTTGGTCAGTGCCGATTCGACGGCCAATGCCATTTCCAGTTGTTCAGGACGTGGTTCATAATCCTTCAGCCGGCGCGCAATCACGCCGTTAGCGCCTAGAATGTCTACGACCGACGGTATTGAATCAGTCATGCAAGCTGCCGAAATCCCGGGTGTATGGCTACCAGGACATGAGAGAGAACGGAGAAGCGTTGAAGTTCTTGATGAAGAGACAGGCGACTCAGATTATTTGCCTGCAACGGCATAAAGCCTTTGCCAATTTGATCCGGACCTGCGACGCATCGTAACGCATGTCGGTTCAATTAGGTGAGTTTTGGCTGAGTGTTTAGCGCATTTCGCCAATCAGCAGGCCGCACGCACGGCGATTCAAAACAGTCTCTCACAAAGGCAGCGGCATGGTCGTCCTTCGCGGTCGCGGGCAAACTCGCCAAGACGGCACGGCTGTGGCTTCCCCTTTGCCGCTCGCAATCGTATTGTGATCAGGCTGACCGCGTCACAATCGCAGCCTCTAACGTTTACTGAGAATTTCTGATGACAAAGATTACCCACGTTTTATTTGACTCACAGGCAGTCATCCGTGTCTCAATGCTGGCGATCGTTGTAACTGTTGGCTGGGGGCTCAGCGATAGCATTGCGTTGGCTGAGGAACTGCCGGCGACAGCGAAGACGGTGGCAGGACTGGCGTTGCCGAATTTGGAAATTCGGCAGGATAAAAACCGCTTGTTCTTCGTGTTGCCAGAAGGAAAGCCACTGCTCGCAAAAATCACGCTACCGCGTCTGGCGAACGTCGTTAAGAGTGTCCATTGGATTGCAGAAGACAATCCTACGATGCAGGTCACATCCGAACCAACGGAATGGACAATTGAGGTGTCGCAATGTCCGGATAAAACCGCTGCCATCATCGTGGTAGAACTCGATGCCCCGCTGGAGTTGTTCAACAAAACTATAACCGCACAGCCAGACAAAGACTCCGGCATTATTCTGCTTCCCGCAAAGTACGCGGCGACACTGGGAAGTAAGTTGCGCTTCGAACCACAGCCACACAAGAACACCGTTGGTTACTGGAGTGACGAACACGATACCGCCGAGTGGACGTTTCAGAGTACCGCCGCAGGGGACTATGAAATTGATATCCTTCAAGGATGCGGCAAAGGTCATGGCGGCAGTCAGGTAACACTCCACGTTGCAGACCAGTCACTGGATTTTGTGGTGGAAGAGACCGGTCATTTTCAAAACTTTATCTGGCGGACTTTGGGCCGCGTCACCCTGAATGCCGCTGCTCCTAAAAATACAATGTCGCTCAAACTGATACCTCAGTCTAAACCCGGCGGGGCCGTCATGGACGTTCGCGCGATTCGCCTCTGCCCAAAAGGCAGCCAACGCACATTTGAACCGGAACTTGCCGATGCTAAATCACTTCCGTCAAAAAAGTAGTTCGACTGTCTCAACGAACAAGTAGCTGGATTCGCAAGAATTCAGAAATGGGGCTGGATTCTTGCGAATCCAGCTCCAAAGAGCGGTTTTGTGAATGGTTCTGAATACCAATCCTGAAAGATGCCTGTGATTGTGCTGGGACTGGATATTGGTGGCGCCAACATTAAAGCGGCAACATCGGATGGTGATTGCGCCTGCTTGGCGTTTGCGATCTGGCAGAACAAGCAGGGACTGCTGCAGCAGTTGCAGCAACTGCCTCTCCTCGCCGGAACACGACCGGATATTGTGGCTCTCACGATGACAGCGGAACTTGCCGACTGTTTTGAAACGAAAGCCGAAGGCGTTGAATTTATCATTCGCACGGTGGCGGATGCGTTTCCCGATTCCGTGCTGCGCGTGTGGATGACGTCTGGGGAGTTTGCTGACCCCGGTGATGCAATTGAACTGCCGCAACTTGTCGCCGCAGCCAACTGGCATGCGTTGGCAACCTGGGCGGGGCGCGCGGTTCCGTCTGGAGCCGCGTTGCTGGTTGATGTGGGTTCGACGACAACTGATATGATTCCCTTACTGAATGGCATTCCCTGTCCGGAAGGTTTTACGGATCTTCAGCGTTTGGCTCATTCAGAACTCATCTACACGGGTGTCCGTCGCACGCCAGTCTGTGCGATCGTCCCCAACGTACCGCTCATCATTGAAACACAGGTGGATGCCACCGGCGGAGCTCGAGCATGGACCGTACCTGTCGCCGCCGAAATATTTGCGACGTCACTCGACGTGCATCTTGTGAATCGAGATATTTCTGATGACGCACAGGATCGCAACACGGCTGACAACCGCCCCGCAACGCGGGCCGCCGCGCTGAATCGCCTGGCGCACGCTGTCTGCTGTGATCGCGATGAGATTTCCGACGGGCAGTTGGAACAGATCGCACGGTATGTCTCCGAGCAACAGATCGCACAGATCGCTAAGGGGATGGCTCATAGAATGCAGTATGTGAGCAACCTAGCCGGAACCGAACCGAAGGCCGTGCAATTGTTGCTAAGCGGCAGTGGCGACTGGATGGCCGAACGAGCGTTGGAAACATGCGGTTGGAATCTGCTGCAGCCACCCATTCAGCTCCGCACCATGTTCTTTCGCAACATCAGCGAAGCGGCGTGTGCCTTTGCCGTCGCCCGCCTTGCTGCAGAACGCTGTCTGGACGATCTACTACCAATCAGTGAACTGCACTAGCCCATGAGATCTACTGCCGATCAATCTCCAGCACGGCGTGCAGGCCGTCTTCAAGGAAGGTCAGCAGCACGCGAATTTCGCTGAAGGAGTTCAGCATTTCCAATGACCCGCCGTTTGGCGCGTCGGGAACAGGCTGTTGAGGATGATTGGCGTCGCCGTGAACACTGCACACGATGCGGCCATCCTGCGTTCGGATATAATGGCCACCGCATGGACAACGATGCACGCCGCCGTAGATGGACGATGCTGCCACCGCCAGTTCTTCCGCAGTCACCTCGAGCGCATCATGGTGTGTGCCTGCGGCAACTCGTGCCGCGCTGGTGAGCGGGCCGATGTTGTCCACACAGGCTTGGCGAGCAGCCTCATCCCAGCTCAGGCGAACCGATGCGGGCGTAGAAAAATCGCCATTTGATCGGCCCCAGTGACAGCACAAACGAGCGAGCTTTCGTGTCGCTGATCTGGACAGAGTAGAAATCCTTCTTGAACGCGAACCAGCCGAAATCAGTGTGCGTGCGTGCTTCGATGGCCGCTCCTTCATCAAGCTTTGTGAGGAACGCATCGACGACCGCCGCGTCCTCAACGGCCACATCAACGTAGACCGGCGACGTCAGCGAAGCGATGGCCATCCCGATCCACATCGCTTCGCTCCCCAGCATGTTTGCGGCACCTTGTCGCCCGGCAAACATTTCCGGCAGAATCGACGTCAGTTGCACATCAAATGTGGGATCGCTGTCCCAAGGTTCGTCCAGATGAAACTCGTTGTAGAGTGCTGCTTGCTCCAGAAACGGCAGCACCATCACACGCCAACTCAGCAGTGGTCTGCCCTTTTCGCTCTTGCTGAAAGCCGGAAACTGAGCATAGGTGTCATGATAATTGTGCGCAGCCAGACCAATCTGCTTCAAATGGTGGGAACTCGCCCGCATCAAGGCGGTGTCTGATTTCGCTTTCGGCTCTTCGGCAGCAATCTCCTCCGGCGGTTGCCAGCCGGATTGTTCAAGCAGTCGCTGTTTGGCGATCGCGAAACTCAGCGACATCACTGCATCGCTGGTGATGTTGCCTGCCAACGGCTTTGGTTCTCCGCCGAGCGCCATGGCCATCGATTGATACATCGAATTGTTGATGAGTGGCAGGACGATTGTTTCCAGACGATATCGCTCAGGTGTTGCCTGGACCTTGATGGCAATCGGATCGAAAAACGTCCGCCAGTATTGGCTATATCCCGTCACGAACTGGCGGTAGGCATCCGCTTCGGAAGTCGTCACGGAAGTCTCAGGAATCTCGCAGCACGGAATCAGTGCATCGGCATGTCCGTGATGCGAACACACGCCGTGCCTTCCCATGTTTCTTCTTTGCGCGTGACATTGGAAATCGATTTTTCGGCTGCGGTGAGGTATGCATCCATCTGAGTTCGAAATACCAGATCCTGCTCAAATCGAAAAAGCAGTGTGACATCGCTGCCTTCGTTGACGAATGGATCACTGCCGCTGATGGCGATCTCTTTGACGACCAGATCATAAAACGGTCGTGCAAGCGGGTTGGTTTCGACAGCCAGTTGCTGCCGCAGTTTCTGCTCGGTATCCCGCGCAAAAGCCGATTCGCCCGTTTGCGTGTAAAGGTGCTTTGCAAACAGATTTCCGCCGTCGATGATATCCAGCATCCGACTCACTGAACGGAAGCCGATGTAGTAGTTGTCGGCAGGCACATAATTGGCCAGCACCGAAAACTTGGGCTTCTGTCCCTTCAGCATCTCGTGCCACGGATGACTCGCCACCGTGGGACCAGTCAGAGTCTGAACAGGAACGGCCGGTCCTTGTTGCTGATCCTCGCTTTCGCGGTTCACATCCGATCCCGGTCGCATCGCATCCAGTTGCAGACTTTCTTGTACGGCGAGCGAACCTGAAAACAGATTAAACAGATCAACGCTCTCACGACGCTCTGCCGCAACCTGCCGCCGAGTCGGTTCGTTCAGTCCCAACATTTCAGTCGCATCAAATCCGTCGCGTTGCCCCAGCTTCAATGCCACGTACTGCAGGAAGACGTCTTTCGGATACATCCTCAACTGAGCCTGAGCTTCCTCGAACGACCACAGCGGTTTACGCTCAACCAACGTCTCCGCATCCTGCGCGACAGCGGTGATCGTCAGCGCCGACAAGGTGGCAAGAAGCAACTGCCATTGCACACATTTCAACCCGAATTGAATGACCATGGCACGGTTCTCCTGTTTGTTATGATATTCGAATTCGTTCTGACAGTTCTGCGAATCGTGTGTGCCACAAGAGGACTCGCACACTGAACAGAAAATTAGTATGCCGGTATCATCCGCCGCTGTCATCCTCAAGGCAGGCTCATTTTTTGTCGAAGACCTTGGTCGCGAAACGCTTGAATGCGATTTTGCCCGCCAACGATGCCAAAAGTCACCAATTGAATCCTTGCGTTGCATTGGCTGCCAACTCCTGATGACGATGCTGTCGGAGACCGATCTGAGCGAGATGGAGGGATTCAGCACGTAGCCGAATCGCAACGTGGTACCGTGCAAGGCTTGCGCTGTGTTTAGCAACATGAACATTTTCAGAAACTGCGTAAGCCCCTATGTAGTAATCACTTGCGTTTCTGTAACATCTTTTCTTTGCCTTTCGTCTTTGCGCGCAAATGACGATTGGCACGCCCTCTGCTTTACAAGTTATTCATGAACCGAGCATCACAGTGGAGCCGGTAAAACAGTGGGTGAGACTCATCGAAACTGAGGACTCGCTTGGTAGGTTTAATTAAGAAACGGGAGACATTGCCATGAACATTTTGAACGCCCTGAAGAATGACGAAAACGGTTTTGTGGTATCGGCCGAACTGGTCTTGGTCGGCACCATTCTGGTGCTCGGCATGATCGTCGGACTCACTGAACTGTCCTACGGCGTGAACGAAGAGCTGGAAGACCTCGGCTCAGCCATCGGTGCCATCAATCAGAGTTACTATTTCACGCTGGCATGTGGCAAAAAAGGGCATGTTGTCGGAAGCAGGTTTTCGGACTATGTGGATGAATGCGATCACGATTCTGACATCACATGCAACCATTCAGCTCACGGTGAGCAAAAATAGGAACTCCACCCCGCAGGGGAGCACTTAGCGTGTCGCCGGATTCGCAACACCTCGGAGGAGTCATGCTTCATGGCCGACTTCTGACGAATTCGGCTCCAACAAGACATCTCAAGCAAACCCGTGCGGAGCACCACGCACGTCCTTCCGTTTCAATGCAAGACCAATAACACAATTATCGAGCAGTCTCCTGTTTCGAGATAAGCAGCCCGCGTTCGCTTTTGGCAAACGTCGGGCTGTTTGTCTTTGCCGGCCGGCTGCAAGAGGAAGAATTTGATTTTCCCGAGGATAAAAAGCCAAAAACGGGATTCAAGCTGCCATCGCGAGGAATCTTCCGTGTGTTTAGAATGCCGGGTTTGTATCAAAGCGAGGTCGCTCGAATACTTCAAACAGCATCGTGTCGTGCTAGCTGAAGATTTCACGGAACAAGAATCATGCGCAGCGAATCTGAAGTCCTGTTTGAAGACAATCCATTTACGATCCCGGTTGCAGAGCGCGTGCGGCGGTTACCACCGTATCTATTCGGGACGATCAATAAACGCAAGTATCAGTTGCGTGTTGCAGGTGTGGACGTCATCGATTTGGGCATGGGTAATCCGACTGATCCGCCGGATCCATTGATTGTCCAAAAAATTGAAGAGTCCTTAGTCGATCCCCGCAACCACCGATATTCCGTTTCCAACGGGATTGGTAATCTTCGCAAGGAAGTATCGGCTAGGTATCTGAAGCGATACGGCGTGCGCCTGGATGCCAATGATGAAGTTTTGGCCTGCCTCGGATCGAAGGAGGGCTTCAGCCACATGTGCTTGGCGCTAATGGGCCCCGGCGACACGGCGATTGTGCCTGCACCCTCGTTCCCCATTCATGTCTACTCCGTCATGCTGGCCTCTGGCAATGTCATCGCCCTGGACGTGCGTGATCCGGAAAAATTTCTGCGCAACATTGCTTACACTTGTGAGCATCTGATGCCGAAGCCTAAAGTCGTGGTCGTCAATTTTCCGCACAATCCGTCATCGACCGTGATTGAACAAGACTTCTTTGTGGAGCTCGTGCGTCTGGCGAAGAAACACAAGTTCCTTGTCATCAGCGATTTTGCCTACGCAGACATCTGCTACGACGGCTACAAGGCTCCAAGTTTTCTCGCGACACCTGGAGCCCTAGATGTCGGCGTCGAACTGACTTCGATGAGTAAGAGCTACAGTATGGCTGGCTGGCGGATTGGATTCTGCTGCGGCAATCGCGAAATGGTGCGCGCGCTCGCGACGATCAAGGGATATTATGACTACGGAATTTTTCAGCCAATTCAGATTGCTGCGATCGTGGCAATGCGGCACTGTGACGACGCGATTGATCGCATGGCGGCGGAATATCAGGTGCGGCGTGATGCGCTATGTGAAGGCCTAAAACGCATCGGCTGGAACGTGCAGCCCCCCAGAGCGGGGATGTTTGTGTGGGCCGAAATTCCGGAACAGTGGAAGAGAATGGGGTCCATCGAATTCGCGATGAAATTGCTCAACGAAGGCGGCGTCGCGGTGAGTCCGGGCCGCGGCTTCGGTGCTGAAGGAGAGGGATTTCTGCGAATGGCAATTGTCGAAAATAGCCAACGCCTGCGTCAGGCAGTTCGCCAGATTGATAAGTGCCTGAACGTAGCCGAAGCGACAGAATCAAAGCCAGACTAAGACAATCACAGCCACCTCGGCAGGTTTTCTGAGCGTCGCTGACCCGCCTAGGGATCGGACTCCTGAAGCCACAGTCCCAGCTTATAGTGACTATTCTTGTGGAGTGAAGATCGCTCGAACATAAAAAGTCACGTAGATCATGGTTGGCTATTCGTCATGTTTCTGATAGCGTCGTGTTGGGAGATCGCAGTGTGTTGTCTTTTCTAGCGTGCGAGACAACCGCGAATTCCTTGCGACTCGCTCGGTAGATAACGTTCTCGTCAATGGTTTGACTGGTGATTCCAATGTCAGCTGCACGACCGACTGTTCACCCCGGACTCTCCCGCCGCAGTGCGTTGCACCTTGGAAGCCTTGGTCTTTTTAATGGAATGTCGCTGGCTCGACTGTTGGCTGCGGAGACACGCAGTGCTACGCCACCTGGTACAGCAAAGTCGGTCATTCTCGTGAATCTATTTGGCGGTCCACCGCATCTAGATATGTTTGATTTGAAGCCCGAGGCGTCGGCTGACGTACGTGGCGAGTTTCGTCCGATCGAGACAACCGTCCCGGGAATTCAGATCTGTGAATTGCTGCCATTGACAGCGATCTTGATGGATCGAGCAACGTTGATTCGGAGTTACTCGCATAAATATAATAGCCATAATCCATACAATGTGATGACGGGATTTGACTTGGGTGTAGACGCCGAAAATTACTACGCCAAACGGACCGATCATCCCAGTATTGGTTCCGTGTGCCAGTGGCTAGATCCGGGACCGCCCGATGTGCCCCGCCATGCGGTACTGCCGGCGTTTCCTGGGTATACGCAGGCCTTGCGTCGTGCTGGACCGTATGGAGGTTATTTGGGGACGGCTTACGACCCCTTATTCTCCACCTGCAGTCCCTCGTACACGCGAGAATCCGTCGGTGATTATGACGCCGTTTTTGCGTCCGGAGTGCCCGTCCTCCCGGCTCTCGAGGAGCTGTCTGATATGACTGGCAACCGATTTAAGCGGCGGGCATCGCTGCTGACAAGCCTCGAGCGACAAGTTGAAGACTTTGAGCGAACGGGTGCTTTGGCAAAATTTGACGAAAGCAGCCGTCGCGCGTTTGCTCTGTTAACTTCCGGTCGGACGAAAAACGCATTCGATCTGTCTGCCGAATCGGAAGAAACTCGTCGCTTGTATGGTGATGGGCTGTGGACTTCCAGTGCCCTCGTGGCTCGTCGACTGATCGAGGCTGGTTCGAAGTTTGTGACGGTCAATTGGGAAGCCAAACATGGAAACCACTGGGATCTGCACGCCAATAACTTTGGGATGCTAAGAGCCCACCTCCCGATCCTCGATCGGATGGTTTCCGCGTTGATCACTGACCTTGAGCAACGAGGACTGCTGGATGAAACATTGGTCGTGGTGATGGGCGAAATGGGACGGAGTCCGAAAGTGAACGCGGCAGCCGGTCGAGACCACTGGCCTCAATGCGGTTTTTCCCTCCTCTTCGGGGGAGGCACGCAACGGGGTGTCGTGGTTGGGCGATCCGACAGTCAAGGCGCTTGGCCTGAGGATCGTCCGGTATCCGCCGGAGACATGGTCGCAACCATCTATCATCTTCTCGGTGTTGATCCGACGTTAACGATCCCCGATCTCTCTGGTCGTCCGATCCACATCTGCCATGGCGGACAGCCTGTTCTCGAAGCGATTGCCTGACCGACACAACGCTTCTGGGGGGCCAATTTTCGGTAACACGCACCGGAAGCGGGCGGCCAGCCGAGCGGGACATCCATCGTGGAGGAAACTCCAAAGGGCCTTCGTCTCTCCGCTAAAAAAATGACCTTTTCAGCAGGCGGCATTTACGGTTTCCCCTTATTCAGGCTGCACGGGTTTCATGCCCGTGAAAAAACCAATCATCATCTCATCCCAGCTTTGTTGTCCCCAGCCAACTTCTTTAGCTGGGTCTGGGTTATTCCGATTTCCGACTGAGTTGTCGAACTCTGCGCGGCACGTCACGACAGTCCCTTTGGGAATCAGACGTGGTTCTGCAAATTCATAGCGGAGTTGCCAGTTGAAATCGTAATTGGGAACATCGAGTAAAATCTCGGACTTGCCGTCAGGAAAAACGGCTTCATACCGAAACGATTTGCCGCGCAAGTGCATATGCGGTGTCAGACTTAGCAAGGTAATATCTTCGCGGAATTTCTCGCTTGATACAACCGTATGAGCGGCAGCTCCGGGCGGGATCCGAAGCTTGTGATTGACAGCTTCCAGCCCGACGACTTCATTCACCACTTTCGACGCGTCAATAAATTTCAGCCCGATGTTGCTGATGTCCGTTTGGACCGTCCCATTCGGCGTATAGTGCATTTCAAATACGATTTGCGTCCCCGCTGGAACCTTCATTGCCGCGCCGTCTGGGAAAATGAGCGGTGACGTGCCTGGGGCATAACCAATCAGCATTTTTCCCAACGTCACTTCTGTCTGTCCTGGCAGCATCAGAAACGCAATAATGTGATGGACAACGGCGGGATTGCCAGGTCTCGCTTCGGCAGCAACGATGTATTTGTCTTCGGTGAATTTTGGATCGACGCGCAGATACTGGTAGTTCACGACTCCCGTGGCGGGCACGGTGAACGCTTCGTCGCGAACCGGAATAATCATGTCTGGCTGCGGCATTCTCCAGCCAGTTACGAACTGCGGGGGCGTCGGCAAGTCGGCAGGATCACCTTCTGGACAACCGTTCTTGATCCATTCCCGAATCAGTTGCTTTTCGTCTGCCGAAAGACGGGAGTCGTTCTTGAAGTGGCCGAACTCCGGATTTGCGTTCCAAGGCGGCATGCGTTCTTCGCGCACGACTTCGGCGATCGTCGCTTCCCAGCCGACAGTATCGGCGAAGCTTGTGAGTGAAAACGGGGCGATCTCACCGGGCCGATGACATTCCATGCAGCGGGCATTGAAGATCGGTGCGATGTGTTTTGCATACGTGATGTCTCCGTGCGGTAAGATTTTGCGATGCCGTCCGATGACGCAACCGACTGCGTCTGTCGCGGTCACCGCAGGCACTTTTCCTGCAAGCAACGCATCAATCGCGAGTGCCGCCATTTCCTGCTGCGGTTTTTCGCGGATCACGCCGACCCCGTACTGATCGTCAATTCGGCCTCGGTATTGAACCGCTCGATCCTTGTTGAGGAGCACGATTTCCGGTGTCCGTTGAGCCTGCAGGAGATCGGCCAATTCCTGCTGACTGTCGATGAGCATCGGAAACGTAATACCAGCCTTGTTTCGATAAGCAACGATCTCCGTGAGGCTGTCTTGGACGTTGGAGCAGATTCCGACAAAACGCACGCCTTGGTCCGCGTAACGAATTGAGAGTTCCTGCAACCGTGGTCCATACAGTTTTGCGAGCGGGCATTCTGTGCCAACAAATGCAACCACAACAAGCGGTGCGGAATTCAATTCTTTGAGTTCGAAATGCTGCCCGAAACAGTCGGGCAGAGTGAGCTTTTCAAATGTCTGCGCGATATCATGTTTCGAAACATGCGCTTGCGGAGTTGCCTCATCCGCACCATTGGCGGTCAGATATCCTGAACTCATGACAACACAAATTAGCAGTCGAATCACAGGGAAGCAGGGATGGCGCATGGATTCATTTAGAAAAGAGATTTTGAAACAAACGAGAAGCGTCAAGAGTATCAGATCCGAGGATGGCACGGCAGAGGTTTTCTCGAAATTGTCACACCCTCCGAATCCATAATCCACCGTCACGTGACCGCACGTTCAGTCATTCGCTCAACCGAAGTTTTGCCCTCGGTTATGACTCTCATTGAACCACTTCAAAAAGCGATGAGCGCCGAGTTTCTAGACACCGCCACGACACTTGGCGAGATATTTTCGAGGATAATTAGGCGACCGAGACCGTATTTGTGGACCTCAGAATCGTGAGAATCTCGGGAAAATGTGGTAACCGGAGCGGCGAAACGGTGTCCCCGGTAGAGATCGTTCACGGGGAACGATAGGGTACGCCACGTGTCGATCTATTCCGGAATCGTAGTCTACTGTTGGCGACGTTCATTCTGTTCACCAAACTGGAATCTGGTTTTTGCCCCATGGCTGAAGTGACTGGTCCCGATTTTTCAAAGTCTGAATTGCTTCCTGCGATCGCTCAGGATTCTTCGACAGGCGAAGTTCTGATGATGGCTTGGATGAACCGCGAAGCGTACGAAGAAACGCTCAGGACCGGCCGCGTCTGCTACTTCAGCCGCAGTCGTCAGAAGCTCTGGCGGAAAGGCGAAGAGAGCGGGAACGTACAGGAACTGCATGCGATCTATTTTGACTGTGATGGCGACACACTTTTGGTCAAGGTCCGGCAGATCGGCGGCGCAGCCTGTCATGAAGGATACAGCAGTTGCTTTTTTCGTCGGATTGACGCGGCAACTCATGCCTTCACTGTGGAAGGCGTGCAAGTGTTTGACCCAAAGTCGGTCTACGGGAAGTGATTTCAGCGATTCACGGCAAGCAGCAGACGCCTGCGTTTGAAAGGTAAGTTCTTATGTCAGGTCGAATTCTAAAACTCGGCATTCCTGCCGGCAGTCTCCAGGAATCCACCGCGGCACTATTCAGCCGTGCCGGTTACAACATCAAGTTTGCGTCACGCTCATATTTCCCGACGGTCGATGACCCGGAGATTGAATGCATGCTGATTCGCGCTCAGGAAATGGCGAGGTATGTTGAGAACGGGATTCTGGACGCTGGCATCACGGGTTACGACTGGATTCTGGAAACTAATGCCGATGTCCATGAAGTGTGCGAACTGGTGTTTTCGAAAGTGAGCCGTCGCCCTGTGCGGTGGGTATTGTGTGTTCCGGAAGATTCCCCGATTACGACAGTCAAGGATCTGGAGGGCAAGCGGATCGCCACCGAAGCTGTTGGGCTGACGACTCGGTTTTTAGAAAAACATGGTGTCCAAGCGCAAGTCGAATTTTCTTGGGGTGCGACAGAAGTCAAGCCCCCAAAGCTGGCCGATGCCATCGTAGAAGTCACGGAAACCGGCAGTTCACTCCGCGCCAACAATCTGCGGATTATGGACGAAGTGCTCCAAAGCACGACACGATTCATTGCTAATCGAGTTGCATATGCCGATGGCTGGGTAAAATCGAAAATTGATAATATCGCGCTCATGCTGCAGTCCTGCTTGGCAGCGGAAGGCAAAGTCGGCCTCATGATGAACGTGCATCAACGCGATCTCGACGCGGTCCTGAAGAACCTGCCGGCATTGCAGACCCCGACTGTCTCGCATCTCTCCGATTCAGACTGGGTCGCCTTGAATACGATCGTGGACGAGAGCATCGTCCGTACGACCATCCCACAACTCAAACAAGCCGGTGCGCGAGGGATTGTGGAGTATCCGATCAGCAAGATTATTGATTGACGTTAAAAAAGATGACAGCTAAGCCATGCGCATCCGAATTTGCTGGCGTCTACTGGACTTCTTTCGCTACCTTCAGGATTTGCAGGAGGGCGATGGCGTTGTCGAGTCCGCCAACGGAATTGCTAAACGCGACCGCTTTGCGAATGTCGGCAATTCCCACGCTCGTATTGGATGGCTGCTCCTCTTTGGCTCGTGCCTTGGTCTTCGAAACAGGTGTTTCGTCTGCGAGCGTGACACTGAGGGCGGCTTCAGTACGTGTGACTGCTTCAGGCGTATCATGACGGTCGGCGGATTCTTCAACTGCCGTGATTTCTGCTGCGGCATCTGTTTTTCGACCACTCGTGTTTTTCTTAGCCATGGCGTAGTCCATCGATTTGAGTTGTGTGGCGAACAGGTCAGACTTTGGCGTGAATCTGCTGTCGAGCCATGGTGGTTAGTGACGTGCCGAACATGAAGTCGACTGCTCACGAGACTGTATCGAATCAGTGTCGAAGGTTCGACCCAGCCCTACGTCTAATTTGCTGGATCAGGGCTGCTCTTCACTTTATCCTGGAAACGGCTCTTGACTGATCAATGATTGGCCGACGCCTGCAAAGCACGCACGACATAATCACGGGGTACCTTTGAACGCGGAACGCGACCCGAAAACCAGCTTCGAATATCGGCATCCAAACCCACGCCGTGCATGAAGTTGTACAGTCCCTTGTTAAGTCCCGTGCCGAGCGAATCGTGATCGACGCCGGTCGGATCAATGAACCCAATATCATTTTTGGCAAACGTGACCGGTGGCAACGGAATGAGACTTACGCCGTAATCCTCCGGATTCTTCCCAACCGGCGAATGAACCGTGCAGGTGAAACGATGAAAGAAGCCCGACTGGATGCAGCCTTCCTCAAACATCTGCCGCACATACTCGAGGGCATCGACGGTATCCTGAACTGTCTGAGTTGGAAAACCGTACATCAGATACGCATGTACCAAAATACCAACGTCACTGAACGCTCGTGTGACTCGGGCGACTTGGGAAACCGAGACACCCTTCTTCATCAGGTTCAGCAAACGGTCCGATGCAACTTCCAGACCGCCGGAAATTGCAATGCAGCCGCTGGCCGCCAAGAGTTCGCAAAGTTCCGGCGTGAAGGCTTTTTCAAAACGAATATTCCCCCACCAAGAAATCACGACGCTACGTCGCAGCAACTCTTCTGCCATGGCTTTCAAAGCTTTTGGCGGAGCAGCTTCGTCGACAAAATGAAATCCAGTTTGGCCAGTTTCGTGCACAATAGCTTCGATGCGATCCACTAGCGTGGACGCTGCGACGGCATCGTATCTGCCAATATAATCCAACGTGATATCGCAGAAACTGCACTTCTTCCAATAGCAACCGTGGGCCACCGTAAGTTTGTTCCAGCGACCGTCGGACCACAGTCGGTGCATTGGATTGAGCATGTCAAGCGTCGATAAATAGTCACCGATCGGCAAACCGTCCCATGTGGGTGTGCCGACTTCCGCGAATGGAATATCAGATTCGCCAGAGTTCAGATACTCAACAACAGGTGGTTCACCCCTGCGCACGAACGTCCGCACAAGCTGCGACTGCGGTCGTGCGCCGCGCAGATGTTCCAGCAAAGCCAGCAAGGGACGTTCACCATCGTCAAGTGACACATAGTCAAAATAATTGAACACGCGTGGTTCAGCTAGCTCACGCAATTCTGTATTGACGAATCCACCACCCAGAGCCGTCACAATTTCGGGATGCTGCAACTTGATGGTCTGCGCGATTCGGAACGCAGCATACACGCAGCCGGGAAACGGGACGGAGATGAGAACCAGATTCGGCTGATACCGCGAAATAGATTCAAGCGTAAGCTCCCGCAGCGTGGTATCCATGAGATTCAGCGGGGCCGCCAACGCCGCCGCGAGCAGATCGAATGTTGGCTGGCTGGCAGCAAGCGATTCTGCATAACGCACGAATTCAAACCGAGGATCGATGGCTTCCCGCACAACGTCTGCGATATCGCTTAGATACAGCGTGGCAAAGTGACGAGCTTTGTCCTGCATACCCAGCGAGCCAAAGGCCCAGCTCAGAGGGTCGCCGCCTTCATCTTCGCTTTCATAAACATCCAACGCATTAAAACGCGGACCTTCTGGTAGAAAGCTGCGTGAGTTGATGCGATGAGCCAACGTTGAGTCCCGGCCCTGCAGGAATAAAATCATTCGATCGATGGTGGCATGGTACTGGTCAAACTCATCGCAGAAGTGCTGAATACAAACGGAGGATTTCTTACCGTTGGTCGCCTCGATCTGGTTGCGAATGGCTGCAAGTCCCGTCGACGAAAATAGTCTGAGCACAAGCTTCAGTGCCAAATCATCCTGCACCGCATCGACCCCGCGTGAACGCAAAAATCCGGTAATATAGGCGGTCGAAGGATATGGCGTGTTCAATTGAGTCATTGGTGGAATCAATGACAACACGCGGGAGTTTTTGACAGGGGATGAATTCAAGGGATAGATGTTGATTGCAGGAAGAGAGTCCGGAATTGGCTGCGCATCGTACGTTGCCTGACGCGCCGCGTCGAGTACCTCATTGGAACTGGACTCTCCGCGTCAAGTAATGCACTTTAACCATGAAAAATGGCCGTTCTGGCTTAACGGCAGGCTGTCAATTATGATCCCTTGCACCATGCATGTCAGATGAGCGGTTTGTCAGCATGCCGCCACTCAGATCCCGCAACCAAGGAGCTTGTTCCGTGCCACGATTTCGCTATTGCCTGAATGCCAGCACTATCGCCACTACCCCCATCCTCAAGCAGATCGAAGTTGCCTCGGCGGCTGGATATGTAGCCATTGAACTGTGGCACGATCATATCGACACGCATCTAGGGTCTGGAGGAACGCTGGTGGAAATTCGCAAAGCGATCGACGACAGCGGCCTCAAAATTCCGACCACAATTTATCTTGCCGGCTGGTTTCAGCCCGCTGGCGTTGAACACGACGCGGCGATCCGCGAAGTCCGTCGCAGATTGGAACAAGCAGCAGCTGTGGGTGCAGAATTCTCCATCGCTGGTCCACCACCAGGCATCGCGGATCGCGATCTCGGAGCCCGGCACTATGCCGAACTCCTCGAACTTGGGAAATCTTATGGGGTCAAGCCTGCCTTTGAGTATCTGGGTTTCGTGGACGACATCAATACGATCGATGATGCCATCGACATCACTCAGCGATCAGGTCATCCGGATGCCACGCTTGTTGTCGATCCGTTCCACTGCTGGCGCGGCGGCGGTTCTGCAGCTTCAATCAGCAAACTGCAGGCGCACCAGATCGCCATCTCGCATTTCAACGACGCACCCGCTGCGCCGCCAGCCCACACGCAACACGATGCTGATCGAGTTCTGCCAGGCGACGGTGCAATAGATTTACGCTTCTACTGCGACCAATTGACGGCGATCGGATACGACGGATATCTGTCACTGGAACTGTTCCGGCACGACTTGTGGGATAGAGATCCGCTGGAAGTCGCGCGTCTTGGATTACAGAAAATGAAAGACGTGGTGGAGGATTAGTTTTACGGCGATGTCAAACACCATTGGATTCCGCTTCTTTTCGATCTTCAAGCAGCGAATGTGCCGCGATTTGTCGATCCTGAATTTAGTTGACCAATGTTGGCTCTGCCCTGGGAAAATGAAGGGGTTCTGCGTCGCAGCCTGCCTCATTGTTAGCTGCACAAGGTAGAATCCGGTTCCGATCCTGTCTTCTTCCACTCACACATTTTGGTTCCTGAATGAAGTTTTCTGCAAAGCGACCGTTGCTGGCTGATCAGCATTTTTCGCGCATGTATCGCTGGCTTGAAATGGAGGGAGAGGCGGAACGGGAGAGGTTGGTACAGCGGCGAAAGGCGCAGTCGTCGGACACAGCTGAACGCACGGGCGAGACGCTGTTGGATCTCGTGATTCGCACGCACACCACTGGGCTTGGCGGGCGATATCTGATTACGCTCGCCAAACGCAGGTCGCCCGATCGGTTACCATGGAATCGATTCAAGGTCGGTAGCCCGGTCCTCCTGTCTGACAATCGTGACGAGGACGCGGAATCGTTGCAGGGCGTCGTGAGTGCGCGTCGTGTTGATTCGCTCGAAGTTGCGGTCGATGATTGGCCATCGAGCGATCGGTTTCGGCTAGATTTGTCTCCCGATGAAGTCACGCGCAAACGCCAGTCCGCCGCATTACAGGGCGCTGCGAAAGCCACAGGGCGACACGCACAATTGCGAGATCTGTTGCTGGGTGAACGTGAACCGACGTTCCACCGCAACATGAAACCTCCGATGGACATCTCACAACGACTCAATCCGTCACAGCACGATGCCATCCGACATGCGCTCTCGTCTAATGATTTGGCCATTATTCATGGACCGCCGGGAACTGGAAAGACGACGACTGTCGTGGAAGTCATTCGCCTGCTTGTCGCGCGCGGGCAGCGCGTGCTGGCGTGTGCTCCAAGTAATACGGCGGTAGATAATCTGTTGGAACGCTTGCTGGCGATCGGGGAACCAGCTGTGCGACTTGGGCATCCCGCGCGAGTTTCTGAAGATCTGCGACAGCATTCGTTGGATGCCTTGGTAGGACGGCATGAAGCCATGATGGTCGTGCATCAGATGATGCGAGAAGCAGAGCAAATTGAACGCAAGGCGGCGCGTTATACGCGCGGCAGACCGGCTCCGGGACAAAAAGGTCAGCAACGTCAGGAAGCACGCGAACTCAAACGCCATGCGCGAATTCTGGAGAAACAGGCAATCGCTGATTTGCTGAAAGATGCACGTGTCATCTGTGCGACGACGACGTTTGATGATTCAGTGCTGGATGATCTGCGGTTCGACGTCCTCGTGATCGATGAAGCCTGCCAAAGTGTTGAGCCCGGCTGTTGGGTTCCGCTCCGGCGTGCTGATCGACTCATTTTGGCAGGTGATCACCTGCAGTTACCACCGACGATCCTGTCTGATGCCGCAAAGAAGGAAGGTTATGCCGTCAGTCTGATGGAGCGTCTGGTTAAGCACTACGGCGATCTGGTGACACGCCAATTGACCGTCCAGTATCGGATGCATGAATCGATCATGGGATTCTCGTCGCAGCATTTTTACGACAACACATTAATTGCCGATGAGTCCGTTCGCAGTCATGTGTTGTCCGATCTGCCGAGGATCCAGAATGACCTTGTCTCAGACGATCCCGTCACGTTCATCGATACGGCAGGAACGGGATGGCAGGAAGAACTGGAGCCAGAGGGTCTCAGTAAACGAAATCCGGAGGAGGGCCGATTGGTTCTGAAGCAGGTCAATGCGCTCTGTGAAGCTGGCCTTGCCCCATCCGACATCGCTGTGATCGCCCCGTATGCCGCGCAAGTGCGGTGGTTGCGTGAAAATGCTATCTATGATCAACTGGAGATCGATACGGTCGATGGGTTTCAGGGCCGCGAAAAGGAAGCTGTGGTGATTTCATTGGTCCGCTCAAATGCAATCGGTGAAATCGGCTTCCTGTCGGACGCCAGACGGATGAACGTTGCGCTGACGCGGGCAAAACGAAAAATGATCATCGTCGGCGACAGCGCGACGCTCGCATCCGACCAGTTTTTCCAATCGTTGCTTGCTTGGATCGAAAAAACTGGCACCTACCGTACGGCCTGGGAATTTGCTGACTGACAGACCGCTCAAGTTAGAACGGCGCGGATTCATCAGCAGGACCCAAGTCTGCCTCGTCATCTTGGGCCGCGGCGGATGCTTCGCCTGCTTTCAGGAGTTCGTAATCCGTCGCTTCTGCGGTGAGGAAGTATTTGACTTCGCTTTGGGCATCGCGTTGCCATTTGCGTCCGGTCAGCCGATAAGTCACTTTGATTGTGTCCCCGACACTCAAATTGTCCACCATGTCGCAGCTCTCGGCCATGAACTCAAGTGGCAGATAGTTTGTGAAACGTCCGGTCACCTGTTCCAGCACGACCGTACGTTTCCGAAACCCCTTCTGACCGAAACTTTTCGTCGGTTCGACCAGATGAACCTGCCCCGTCACTGTTGCTGCACTCATGGCGTTCGTCTTTCCACTTACAATTAGGATTCATTCAAGTGTCTGCTCACAGGTCACGCGATTTAACGTCGTGCTGCCACCGGACTATTTCGCGTCTGCTTTTTCTGTTTTAGCCTTCGCGTCGTCTGACGCTTCGGTCTTCATAATACTGGCCTTCTTGATGAAGTCGAGTTTAGGGAAGCTCTTGTTGAGATATACGTTCCCCTGTTCCTGAAGGAGACTCTGATCCGGCTGTTCGCGATATTGAGCGTTAATCGCATCGACAACATCCATGCCGTCCACAACCTCCCCGAATGGCGTAAAACCGTCGGCGTCTAGACGTGCGTTGTCACCAAAATTAATGAAGACCTGACTGGTCCGGGAGTTTTTCTGAGAACTCTTTGCGTAGGTGATGAACCCACGTTTGTTAGATTTGGGTTGAGCCACACGGTCATCTTTAATGTTTGCCTTGACCCAGTTCTTTTGAATTTCCGGATCACCGTTGATGCCCCACTGCACCATGAATCCGGGTAGGACGCGGAAGAAACGACAATCATCGTAGAATCCACTTTCCACAAGTTTCTGAAACCGATCGGCACCATTGGGAGCCCATCCACGATGAACTTCGACCGTAAAATTTCCCTTCGATGTTTCGAACAACACTTGATAAGTCTCCGGGGCCTGATCCGCAACAGCGGCCTCATCCGCCATCGATCTAATTCCGGATGACAGAACGACACTCAGTGCCAACAGCAAACCAGCAGCAGTTTTCACAAAAACCTCCATTGTTTGAATTCAAAAAGTCTCCGCCGGAAGTCTAGCGTTTGACTATGCGATCGTATACGCAGGATGCCAATCTGCTGCCCAAGATTTGGGGGGTGAACCTGAGTGGACGGCACGGCTTTTGTCAGGAATTGATAGCGTAAATTCCAGTGGAGTGTGGCCAGTGATAGGCCAACACATCAATTTTCGAGGGGGAACCTACGCCTGAGTCGACAACCCCGCGAGTTGCCGATCCAGTTGCAAAATATACCAGCGACTTTAAGGTTGGGGGTCGCGATCAACGAGACGAAAGGCGGCGCGGAGGACTCCACCCGCAGATTCAACGCGAACCACGCGAATCCTTGGCGATCCCGGTAGTGATGTCGGAGCATCGAACTCTTTTTGCAAGGTGGCAACAGGTATTTGTTTCAAGAGTGACTGGGTCGCATGCTTGACGATGGACATCCATCCTGTGCCGGACTCAACAGTTGTCACCTGCGCTTCAGGCTTGCCCGATTCAGACTCGAAATCCAAGGGCGACGAACTGTCATGCGATTCAAATGCCGTCTTGGAGGGAATCAGAAGCACCGGACGAAAAAGTTGCGGTTCAGGACGTTGATCGCGAGAAACCGGAATTGAATCGCCAACCTCACCAACGTCGACTTGGTGCAGGGCTACAGCCCATTGATCCTTAGAAACCCCGCGTCCCCGCATGCGCCATGTCGTCTTCATCCAGCCGCTCGGTGCTGCGCCTTTCGGGTGAATTTGAAACGACGTTTCGAGACACACATCGCCGCGGTCAAAACGCACCACAATCGGCTCTACGTTGGCCAGCTGAATTGAAAACGCTGTCGGTTCTGCCGAGGCATGACGTTCGATTTCCTGAAACAATTGTCGGACAGATGCCAATGTCCATTTTTGATCCCCCGTTTTATTCCACGCCTTTGAGGCAATTTCGACCTGTGTATCCGTCAGAATTAGGCCACTTGGAATGTATTGTGCGAGCAACGCGGTGGCCACAGAATCAGAGATTGTGAACACGACTTCTTCGCCGTTCGCGAGTTCCGGCACATTGACCGCCTGCGAACTGGGTACTCGATTTTCTGCAACGTCAAGACGCTGCGGAATCGCGGCAATGAAGGACGCTGTCTCCGCTGACCTAGCCACCCAGTTCAATCGTGAAGTCCCGAGAGTTGATTCGACCTGCTCTCGTAGAACAGCCAGTTGCCGTCCCAGCTGCGCAAATTCTGCATCGACAATGCGTTCAATCTTTGGCAGCACGGTGCGGCTCACGTCTTCTGCGACAGCCTGATTTATCTCGGCCTGCCGCCGTGTGACCTGTTCCCATGCGAGGCGATCCGATAATGGTCGCAACAACGGCATTGTTGCCCCTACGGCGCTCACGACGCGTTGCGGTGCCTGCGATGCGCGGATGGTGCCGTGTCCCGACTGTGTGAGAAAAGTCGTGCCGTTGAACCAGACGGGCTTGGTGATTTCAAAGTGATGCTGCCCCGTACTGTCGATCAAAGCCTGAGAATTAATCCCGGTCGTCTGACTTCTGACGTCACCGATACTCACGACATCAACACGCATGCTGCCTGTCTCGGGAATAATCCGCAACCGCGTTTCGGTGGTGGTCGTCTGCTGTCCTCGAACATCGCTGTCCATGATGTTTGTTGTCACAGGTTCCAGCTCAGTTCGTGTCCGTCCAAGTCGTTGCTCAAGCGTGGCATTCCGGATCGTGATTCCAAACAGCGGTGCTTCGATCGCCTGCGCAATTGCGCCATGCCGCGTCAGCAGCAACAGAATCAACACAACACAGACCTTGAGGATGTTTGGGTGACCCATGTTTTTCCGGAATGCATTTTGCGACTAGGGTTGTGTCGCGACTAAAAAAAGGACGTTCTTAATAATCTCGCCCGAATTATTGGCATGTGGGAACCAGCTTTCTACCTCAGAACTGAACTTCTGGTAATTTCGAGTGTCTCCCGATCAGTATCAGCGGAAGAAGAACGCTGAGTCGCCGCGTTGCGATAAGCAACTGGACGAAATAAATTTATAGCCGATGCCAAAAAATGTCACTCCACCTGCTTTTTGTGATCCGCAGCCACGGATTTCACGTTTGTGGCGAATCAGGTGAGACTTTGGTTTCTGCGACGTAGGGGTGCTATACTCAGGAATCAGATCTTTTCAGATTGTGAGCTCGATACCGGGCTTGAGGCAAAAATTAGGATATTGGCGTGCCGCAACAATCACGGGCCGCTAACACAGTCATGTTCGGGACTTTATTCTTATGCGATGCCATTCTGCAACCGCTTTGCCGTTAGTCGGAATGACCCTGCTGCTGCCATTGCTGGCGTTTGCGCAGGAGAGTGCCGGAACCACCGCATCCGTTCAGGCTCAGCAGGTCGAACTCGCGCGGAAACCTTTCGGACAGTTTGTCACAATCGGTAAGCAGGTGGATGATCAACTGGTGAGTCAAATCACGAATCTGACAAGGAAATTACAGACCCGAGCCGTTGGCGAGCAGCGTCAGGCGATTCTGGTGCTGGAGATTTCAACAGGCTCAAGTCGCCAAGGTCAGATCGATGATTTAGCAAAACTGTTGGTGTCCCCGGAGCTCAGCAATGTTCGTACGGTTGCGTGGATTCCTAAGTCACTCGAGGGAAATCATGTGATCCTCGCTTTGGCCTGTCACGACATTTTTATGCCCCCGGCAGCAGTTTTGGGAGACATCGGTCGCGGGACAGCACTTTCGAACGTGGAGCAGAACTTTGTCCTGGACATTGTGGATCGGAGTCGCAACCGACGCATGTCGCGTGCCATTGTGAAAGCCATGATGGACCCTGCGAGTACGGTGATGCGTGTCTCTCGGGAAGACGGCGAAGGCAAGACACGTCAACAATTTTTGACGGCAGCAGAACTGCGTGATTTACAAAACCAAGAGGTTGTAATTTCACAAACTGACACCATCAAAGATCCGGGTCAACCGGGACTGTTCAAAGGCAGTGAAGCTGCGAGTTCAGGGTTCCTCGTTGCCGCAACACCAGCCAATCGCAATGAAGTCGTCGCGACGCTCAATCTACCGCTGGAAGCCATGCGGGAAGTCGGGAGTGGCGAGGCAAAAGTGGTAGTCCGCGTGATCGCAATCGACAATGTGATTGACAAACTATTGGCAGATTTTGTCCAACGCGAAACACAAAATGCGATGGCCAGCAAAGCCAATCTGATCATCTACGAAATTGACTCGCCGAGTGGAGACAAAGATTACGCGCAACACTTAGCCGCGCTCATTGCTGAACTGGATCCGGCAAAAGTAACTACGGTGGCTTGGGTCCGCAAAGAAGCCACTCAGGCAGGTGCCCTTGTGGCGCTCAGTTGTGATCGCATCTTTCTCTCGGATGACGCAACCATCGGCAACATCGATTTAAAAGCCATGCGGTTGAACCGTGGTCAGCAACTGGACCCTGTGGGTGAAATGGTTCCGGAAGATCTACAAAAGTTACTGACGCTGACGGACGCGATCGCCCAACGCAAAAATCGTTCCGCATCATTGATCCGGGCGATGGCTGATCCGACACAGCCTGTGTTCGAAGTGACACAACAGGAATCCGGTCGAGTTGCATGGATGAATGAGCTAGAACTGGCCGCTCAGCCCGAAAAATGGATCAAGGGTCAGGCGATCCCTGAAACACGCGACGGAAATCTGCTGGTGCTGACTGCGAAACGCGGCGAGGAGTTGGGGCTGACGGAACCACCCTGCCGCGATCTTGAACAATTGCGGACGCGGCTTGGCATCGCCCCAACGGCTGATCTACGTCCCGCCTCTAAAACATGGGTTGATAACCTAGTGACAGGACTCAATTCCGGACTCGCCGGTTTCCTGCTGATCACGATCGGGATCACCTGTATTTATTTAGAAATGCATCTACCGTCAGGGTTGTTCCTGATTGGAGCGGTGACGAGTTTCTCGCTGTTTTTCTGGAGCCGCTTTCTGGGCGGTTCAGCAGGCGGCCTTGAGCTGACCCTGTTCATCTTAGGAATGGCACTCCTTGGTCTTGAAATCTTCGTGATTCCCGGCTTTGGCGTGTTTGGTGTGTCAGGAATCTTGATGACGATAGTGTCACTCGTTATGGCCAGCAATACATTTTCCGGCATGTCGGCAACAGAAAGTTTTGAACAGTCGATGAGCAGTCTTGGATCGCTGGCAGCGGCGATGATGGTGGTGATTGTCGTTGCTGCTGTCTTGAATAGATTTTTGCCGTCGATCCCGTTTATTAATCGTCTGATTCTAACTCCGCCCGGCTATGCGGAGCCTGACGGCGAAGGGTTGCACCTAAAACCATCATTACTAAGCCCGGTAACTTTCAGCGGACCGATCAGCTTAGGGATGATCGGAATGACGTCGTCGTCTCTGCGGCCCACCGGCAAAGCAATGTTCGGCGACAAGTATGTCGATGTCGTCAGTGATGGGGCGTACATCGATCATGGTACAAAGATTGAAGTCATCCGGCTTGTTGGCAATCGCATCATCGTGCGTTCGGCGGACGAGGCAACAGAAGCGTAACGCCTGTTTGCCGGAGGATAAACTTTTATCTTGGTCAGTTTGACATGCGGCAGTGTCTTCGCGAATCCAATGATGAACCGAAACCCGTGGGACAGTGCCGCATCGATTGGTAAGGTGTCAGACTGAACTGCGCACACTGTGAAAATCGCAGGTGCTGCTATTGAAAACTTTTTCCGCGTGGCTCGTCAGCAACGCGGAAGGGCGGGGCGTCTTCCAAATCGGATGTCACATGAATCGTTTGCGGGGCCGGGACTTTGCCGGGGTCGTGGACAATTTCAGCTTCCACCAGCGTTGCGTAAGTCAGGCAGAGCAGGAGGCCCATCGTCACGCCGTTAGGAAGTGCATCCGGCCCAAAGAATTTCATGGCACTGCCAGACGATTTTGCCAGACGCACTTTCATTCCATCCCACTGCACGCTGTACATTTCGTCCAGCACCAGATGCGACAGAAATCCAATGCCAACCCCCACTGCCATCAGCACGCGGACTCGAAATTCTTCGCTGTGATAGGAGAGAAACGTCAGTTCTGAAGCGATCAATAATGCCGGAATACTATGAAACATGCCGCGGTGAACTGTCAATTTTCCGAGCAAAAATGAGCCTCCGTATTTTACGGCCGCATACGCGATGATCGCAAACAATAGGGCGCGATCACCGTCAACCCCGATGGCCTGTGCATTGTGAAGCAGCAGCAATGGCGCAAATGCGGCCACGACTCCCGACAGTTCACGGATTGGCCGCCCGCTTTCAGAATCAAGGTCCGGCAGCATCCCGGCAACCCATGTGAGCACGGCCACGATCACTGCCTGAGTCAGACTATAACCAAACAGCAAGACCGCCGCGCAGGCGTACGCAACGCCCAGAATGCCACTGACGGTGATGTGTTCGCGATACGCAGCCATGCGTCGTCTTTAATCCTTTGAAATCGTTCAGCTAGCGACCGTTTGCACTTGTCATCGGGGATGAGGCCTGAGCTGCTTGCCAGGACGCATTGTGTGGGCTCTCCGCTAGCATCGCTTAGCGTTAAAATCGGCTTTATCGGGACAACTTTCCACAGGTAATGGTTCAGAGATCTCGATTTTCTTAGGCTTGCCATTCGGCCAAAACAGAAAATAGATTGAGATTAGACAACATTACCGGCAGAATCTGCTGGTTCGGTCGAGGCGTACAACGCGGCATCGAACGAACGCTGGAATGCGGCGAACACGTTACCGATTTTTTAAAAAAACCTCATGGCAAAGAGACGATGGATGGATGGATGGATGGATGGATGTGGCGGGTCGGTCTGTTTGGCGTTTTGTCGCGAGTTTGCGAAAACAAACCAATCGGCAGGCGAGATTGCGACGTGGCTTATTGGTCTCAGTGCGACAGCATTTTGAAATACTCGAATGCCGCTTGGTTTTATCGGGAACGCCGGTGATCGTGAGTTCTTGGCGTCGAACAGTGGCGGTCGGCAGGACGCGGACGGTGACAGCAGCGACTGGCTAGAAATCTACAATCCCGGAACGACAGATATTAATCTGGCAGGCTGGACGTTCGGCGTCAACAGTGATGACGGATTCGGATTGCGTCTGAAGCGGAATGGCGTCGTCTTAACGTCAGAGTACTTTAACCCTCGTGGCGCAGGGGGCACTCACGCAGTTCGATGCCGGAGTGTTTGATCTGGTCGGCGATACGGGGGCAGGCGGAGCACCAAATCCCTCGGCCTTTGATGCGCTGTTGTTGAACATGCGCTACGATGATGGGTTTGTGGCGTACTTGAACGGGGTCGAAGTCGCGCGACGGAATGCACCCGCATCGCTCGCCTATAACTCGTCAGCCACGACGGACCGTTCGATTGCGGACGTGGTGAAACCTGAGACCATTTCGCTGACGGGATTTATCAATCTGCTGAATGCTGGTCAAAACGTGCTTGCGATTCGCGGGTTGAACTCATCGCTCGGAGACGACAGCTTCCTAATGCTGCCCGAACTCACTGGAATTATCGTGCATGCAGAGCAAACGAGGTATTTCCGGACGGCTACGCCAAACGACCCTAACTCTAGGCAGCAGCAAAGTTGGTGTTTTAGGAGGAATTGGGGTATCCGATTGTAGTGAAATCTGTTTCGCTTCGTGAAATGGATTTTGGTGTGCGACATGGCGCAAGGAGCGCGCGACAATGGAAACTCAGGGACGAGGTGTGGAATCTTAA
>QWQG01000077.1 GCA_003670925.1 Planctomycetota bacterium
CGTCAACGTCGATGCTAGGGCCGGCGAACTTGGTGTCACGGTGCTGGGCGAAGACGGCCAGACGGTGGCCGTTGCCGAACCAGTCATGGGGGATCAGCCTCGCGCGGCGCTTCGTTGGAAGTCGGGCGATCTGGACAGCGTCAAAGACACGACCGTCAGCCTGCGGTTGTCGCTGCATAACGCCCTGCTGTATTCGTTCTGGTCGGAATAACGTGGGCTCATGGTAGCTCTCTTGGAGATTCCGTCACGACAGGTGCCCTAATTTCATTGGCGGAAGTCTTCTCGGTCAAAGCGAAGCCCGGTCCCGCAAGACGCGGCAGCAAGCATCCCCAAAATGGCAAACCAGATCACGGTGCGTTGCTCCGGCGACAGCAAAGATTCGTGCCGGGGCGGTAGTGGATTTGAGGCCTGTGACCGGCGAATTCGGACGCACGCCGAAGATCAAAACTGCACGCGTGGGTCGCGATCATGATCCTCGCAACATGCTCTGGGAATCGATCACAAGCAAGAATATGACACGACGACCGGTCGTCCGGTAATGATTGTCGGTGACGGCCATGTGATTCCGGAATTGTTTACGTAACGGGCAGCGTTTTCGCAGATCAAAACATCTCAAACGAGACTTCCGCGTTTTCGCAGGAAGTCTCGTTCTTTTTTTGGTATCGTGCGGCAGCGAGAGCGGAAATCAAAACCGAAAGGTACAGGTGAAGTGATGATCATTCAAAAAGATTACAAATTCTACGCGGCTCATCGTAACGAGACACTGAAAGACAAATGCAGCAATCTGCATGGACATCGTTACGGTCTGCGATGTTTTTTTGAAGTCGAACGCGATGGTGATATTAGTACACTCTTTGGCGCCTTCGATGAAAAAGTTGAACCATGGCTGAAGGAGTATTATGACCATGGGATGCTCATTAATATTAACGACCCGCTCTATGATTCGTTGAAGGATCACTGTCGACGCACGGGGGAAAACTTCAGGATGAAACTGTTTAACGGCCCGACCAGTGTTGAAAATCTCGCATGGATGCTGTTTACAGAAATTACGGAGATGGGTTTTCGGTTATCTCACGTCGAAGTTCGAGAAACTGACACGTCAGTAATTTCCTACACACGCGAAGACTGGATTCGGGATAACAGCTACTTCGCTTCAGTGCGCAGTCCGGCAGTCGCAATGCCATAGCTGGCCAATCTTTTGCGTGAGAACGCTGGCAAGAAGCAGGGACGCCCAAACCGTGTGGCCTACTTAAATGGTCTCATCTGTGGCCGTAAATGCTTTGCGGAATCAAGTGTGAAGATTCAGGCCTACATCGCTTGCAGCGTCCCATCAGTGATGATTCCTTGTGTTTTTGACACCGGCCACAATCGATAGTTGCCCGTTGTTCGGGGGCGGCGTACACTTCTTGGCCGCCAGCTAGTCGGATGCCCCCATGCTTGGTCCGGAAATGTTTCCGCGATTGTTTTGCACGGGACCATCGTACAATCAAGGTGATTGTGTGATTGCAACGTTACGGCCAGCGGCTTCCTCGAAAGACTTTGGATATGAAACACGTTCTGTCTGCTCTGGTCGTGAATCAACCCGGCGTGTTGGCTCACATTTCCGGGATGTTGGCATCTCGCGCATACAACATTGACAGCCTTGCTGTCGGTGCGACGGAGAATCCGGATTTTTCCCGTATCACGTTTGTCGTCAACGGTGATGAGAAAACACTGGATCAGGTCCGGAAGCAGTTGAGCAAGATTATTACGGTCGTCAAGGTGCAAGATTTTTCAGGTCGCGATTTTGTCGAACGCGATCTGATGCTGATCAAGGTCAGCACAGAGAACGGTCGCCGAGGTGAAATTCGTGAACTAGTCGATATCTTTCGTGGCCGCATTGTGGATGTTGGCGCGTCGCATGTGATGATCGAAATCTCCGGTCGCGAGAATAAAATCGAAGCATTCATCGAACGCATGCGGGAATTTGGGATTTTGGAAATGGTTCGTACTGGCCGCATTGCGATGCTGCGTAATCGCACCATTACTGAAGATTCTGTGGCTGATGAACTCAACGAGGCCTCTGCAGCGACACCCCTGTAGTTCCCACTGCGGTGGGTTAACCGCGTGCTCAGCGGGCCGCGCTTGTTCTATTTGAGATTTCGTATTTGAGATTTGAAATACGGAAGCGCGGGGCGATGCTCACGCGGTTAAACAAACTTGCAATCCCCAACCTTGCGGTATAACTGGCTTCAGTACGATCGTCATAGGCTCCACCGGCTCGCCCCATCAGACTTTGTCGGCCGTCGGGCAGACGTAGGGTTCGCGGTATTCACGAGTCAGCATCGCATTGGCTGCCTCGTTGTTGGTGAATAATTCTTTCTCAGTGTCGAATTCCAGAAACGCTCCAAGTGACATCCGGTACTTGTCCAGATCGACGCCGTTCTTTTCCAGATGTTTGACCGTTCGATCCAGCGTCGCCTGATTGTCGTCAAGACCCTTGATGCCTTTAAGGTACGACGAAATTTCCGTCATCGGAAGGCGATTTTCTTCGCCCATGTAGTACGAGATGTTGCCAAGATGGCTGATCGCGGCGGACAAATGGCCTTCCCGCACGTCGGCATTCAGTTCTTCTACTTTTCGTGACTGAACGGCTGAAATGAAATTCTTGAAGTGTTCACCGCCACCCTTGAATTCGCGAACGAGATTCTTGTCCTTGTCGAACACAGAACAATGATCATATTGATCTTGGACCAGATAGCCTTCCGAACCGTAAAACACGACGCCGATCTTGTTGTCCTTTGTGCTGCGGAACAATATGTTTAATTCTTCATCATCGCTGTCATCGACACTCAGGCCGCGCGTTTCGAATACGATGCACTTCGTGCCATAGTTGTAGATGGACACTTCCGTGTTGCCCGTATCACCCGCATCGACGTAATCCGGATTGTTGCGTTCCGCTTGATAGCCGAGTCGTCCGCCATAAGTGAAGATCGTCGAAGGATGTGTGTCGATCCCTAGCCCCCAGCGTGCGACGTCGGTTTGATGTGGCCCTTGGTTGCCGAGGTCACCGTTTCCGTAATGCCGCTGCCAGTGCCAGTCGTAGTGAAATTTTTCCCGGGTACATTTTGGGTCGGTCAGCGACGCCGGACCGCTCCACAGGTCAAAGTTTACATTCGCCGGGACCATGTAATCGCCTTTTGCTCCGATGCTCTTGCGGCGTTTGTAGCATAGGCCGCGGGCAAAATTGACCTCACCAATACCGCCTTCGCGGATGAAAGCAAATCCTTCAATAATTGCTTGGCTAGATCGGCACTGCGTTCCGACTTGGCACATCCGACCGTACTTGCGCGCCGCTGCGATCAGCGCCGAGCCTTCATGTACGTTGTGGCAAACGGGCTTTTCAATGTAGGCATCTTTGCCTGCCTGCATCGCCCAGACACCCGTGAGCGCGTGCCAGTGATTGGGGGTGGCCGTGCTGATCAGATCGATGGATTTGTCGTCGAACGCTTGACGCATATCCATGAATGGTTTCGGACGGGTTCCCTGGTGTTTCTCAATTTCGTCACACCGTCGATTGGCGACTGCTTCGTCCGCATCAACGATGACCCGAATTTCCGTGCGTTCATCGGCCAGATATTCAGCGATATGTGAACCACCCCGCCCATTCGCACCAATGACAGCCACTCCTAGTTTTTCATTTTGAGAAATTCCTGCGCGGCCAATCGCGGGGGCGGCCAGCAAAGCTGATGTCGCGAGAGCAGAGGACTTTAGGAATCGGCGACGATTAAACTGACTCATGGCAGAACCTCATCAGGGTGGGAAGGCGAACAGGGAGGGGGCTCAAAGTGTTAAAGATGGCTGTTGTCTGTTACAACGAAGGCCACAATCTTTCGCATAGAACTCGATTTTCGCTTCGGATGCAAGTGAACTCGGCATTTACGCGTATCGACGCGATTGACGGCAAGCCGTTTACCCCATTTATATTTGCGATCAGGTAGAACGAGGCTAGCGATGACGGGCAGAATTCTGATTGGAACGGATGAGGCTGGCTACGGGCCGAATCTTGGACCACTCACCGTCGCCGCAACTGCATGGTCTCTGCCCGCCGGCGTCGAACCGCTGGATCTATGGAAAGAACTGGAGTCGGTACTCACAAGTGCTCCGCAACGTGGTGATCAACGATTGTTTGTGGCGGATTCCAAGAAAGTCTTTTCACCAGGCGAGGGACTGGAATCACTGGAAGTCGCGGTCCTGGCGTTTCTGAATCTTATCAACGTTAACACGGCGTCCATTGATCAGGCGTGTCGTGCCATCAGCATGCCGGCGCAGGTTGCTCCATTTTTAGATGCGTATCGGGCAGAACCATGGAACAACACGCCTGGCCTGGCGTTGCCCATTGATTCTAGCGATGATCACATCAGCGAATGGGTTACGACGTTGAACGCGGAATTGAAGAAATGTGGGATTCGGTTGCTCGGCATCCGGGCGCGGATCATGTTTCCCGAAGAATTCAACCAGTTAGTGACGCAGGCCGATTCTAAAGGTGTGGTCCTGTCAAATGCCACGCTCCAGTTGGTACGAGATCTTGCGGATGCGTGTACCGCCGATGCCGATTTAGGCCACAAGGCGACGCTTGTAGTCTGCGACAAACATGGAGGCCGGAACCGTTACGACCAATTGATCTCGCAGCACTTTGACGATCAGTTCGTGTTTCGTCTCGAAGAATCGCGTGAAAAGTCCCGTTACCGTATGGGTTCCATGGACTTTTGTTTTCGCACGAAAGCCGAAGAATTCCTGCCGGTGGCATTGGCTTCGATGGTTGCTAAGTACACGCGCGAAGTCCTGATGCATCAGTTCAATCACTTCTGGGCACAGCACATCCCTGGTCTCAAACCGACACAGGGCTATCCGCTCGATGCCAAACGTTTCCGTGAAGACATCGCCACTGCAATAACGCGGCTGAATGTCCCCATGGATCAGCTGTGGCGAAGCCGATAAACAAATCTCAGGTTTGAACCAGCGACTGATAGTCGCCCTTGGTCCAAACCTGCGATCCCGTGTCAGTATCAGCGGTTGAACAAAAACCCCGGGCTGTTAATGAGTGCCCAAGTAAGATCTTCCGTCGCCTCTTTCGGAGTGGCGACCGTACTAAAGTACTCAATCGTGCGTGTCATTTCTTCGGCCGACGGTTTTCTGCAGAGCGTTGAAAGGTAGACCGTTTCGATCAATTGTGGATTGGTTGCCCCTCCAGCAATCGTTTTGGCAATAATGCCATCTGGATGTGAGATCGCGTCGCCGATCGTCGGGCCATTGACCATGTTCAATGTCTGCCCCAGACTGACGTCGCTTGTGCGTTCGCACTCACAAGGTGATTCGCGCGGAGCGCGTCCGAACATGTCGAGAAACGCGACCTCGACCTGAGAATCGGGCAGTTCCGACGCGCGAAATCCGGCGGGAACGCCTGGTAAAGCCCGCGGTGCTCCCGTTGCCTGAATGATGGCGTCGTACAACTGTTCCGCGGACAACCGGCGCGGGACAGCGTGCGAATAATTCATAGTGTCGTCGTCGTTCCACGGGTTACTATCAAGGCTCCGTTGATATGTGGCAGACGTACAGATTAGGCGGATAAGTCGCTTCAGATCGTAGCCGTTATCGGTAAAGTCTTTCGTGAGCGCATCGAGAAGTTCTGAATTGGAAGCCGGATTGCTGGCGCGAATATCGTCGACAGGATCGATGATGCCTCGGCCAAGAAAGTAGCTCCAATAGCGATTGACGATGCTACGTGCGAAATAGGGGTTCTCTTTAGCCGTCAGCCATTGTGATAATTGGTCACGTCGGTGCGCGGCAGCATTCACAGTTCCAGCATGTGAAAACGGAAATTTTGGTGAAGCAGCCTGATTGGTTGAGGGATTGATGACCGCCTCTGGGGAGACATTGGTGAACACAAATTCGTCACCATCAGGCAGCGCTCGCCGACCAACGTCGGCAAAGTAGGCGGCTAGTTCGTAGTATTGGTTTTGAGTCCAGCGTTCGAAAGGATGGTCATGGCACTGATTGCAACTGAATCGCGTACCAAGGAAAACCTGCGTCATGTTCTCCATGACGAGCTTCGGTTCTCGAGCAATGCGGAAGTAATTGGCGGCAGGATTTTCAAGCGTGCTGCCTCCGGCAGTCATCAGTTCAGATGCAAATTGGTCGTAAGGCTTGTTAGTTGCGACAGCCTGACGAATCCAGTTCCGAAAGGCCCAGACACCACGTTCGGTGACAGTCTTGCGACGGTTGAGTAGGAGGTCGCTCCATTTGAGCGTCCAGTGTTCGACATATTCCGGACGGGAAAGTAACTGATCGACCTTTGCTGCTCGTTTGGCGACTGGTTCCGTTGGGTCCGCAAGGAAGGCATTCACTTCGGCAATTGTGGGCGGCACGCCGGCAATATCCAGGGACACGCGACGAAGAAATTCGGCATCGTCTGCAGGGCCCGAGGGAAGAAGTTTCATGCGTTGAAGTTTGGCATTGACCGGGCCATCAATGAAGTTGTGTTCCGGTGATGGCGTCCAAACGTAGCCCTCACGGTTGCCCAGAATTGAAACAGGCGCGGCCGCATAGTTGCCTTCAAAGCGAACCAAGGCGGCAGCTTCACCTCGTTGTACCGCTTTGATGAGCCCCTGTTTCGACACAGTGGCAACTTCAAAGTTACTTGTTTCGAAAACGGCTTCCCGTGTTACATCGCGAGTTGATCCGTCGGCATAAGTTGCGATCACAATTAATTGTTGTTGATCGTGGCGGAGTTGCAGCGTGGGAGTCGGCGGGTAAATCGCAATGCTCGCGACGCGTGCCGCGTCAGGTTTGTACTGACAGCCTTCAGCAATCCATTGTTCTAGGACTTGGTAGTAACGTGACTGCTCGTCGAACAGGAAGCCACCTTCGTGTGGCACACCCTGAGTCGGCTTCAACAGCATCAAGCTCTGTGCGGGTTCGGATCGATTGAAGCGACGCCCGGAGATATCATCTACAAGGGCGCGATAGTCGTAAACGGAGTCGTATCCGCGCAACGAAAGTTTGAAGCCGTTTTTACCAGCCTGCGAGCCGTGACATGTTCCCTGATTGCATCCGACTTTACTGAGAATTGGATTCACATCACGAATAAAATCGACAGGAAGCGCATCGACGGCCGTCACATGGATGGGAACTTCTAGCTGGTGCCCGACAGCTGCGACAATGATAGAGCCTTCCCCTGATGTCAACGGCACCACGTATCCGTCGGCATCAATCCGGCAGACTGGCGACAGCGTGGTGACGGTGGCTTTCGTGCTGACATCGATCTTCTGTCCGTCGGCGGTAATGCCTGTTACGAGCACGCGGCGAGAATCACGGATCGACGACAGTGTGAGTTCCTTTGGGTAAATCTCCAAACCCACATAGGTTCGCACGGCCGCGTTTGCTGTTTCAGCAGACACGGAATCCGTTGTGGGCGGGGCGGTGCCGGTTGCCTGCTCGGCTGCTGCACTGTCGGGAATAGGTTTTGGTTCGTCAGCGAAAGTTTCCGTGACAAACAGTAAACCGGCTGCTGCAAACATGGCCAGTCGGCAAGTTTGATTGACGAGGATCATCATGAGTAGTCTCGTGGGGAAGAAGTCGTGAGGAACGGTCGACCGGGTTTTCAGGTAAGGCAAAAACAATTCAGAACTCCTGACAAAACAGGTAGCTGGATTCGCAAGAATTCAGAAAAGGGGCTGAATTCTTGCGAATCCAGCCACGAAGAGTGGTTTTCTCAGGGGTTCTTATGGGCCTGCCGTTGCGACGGCGGGGGTTGGTACGACAGTCAAAGGAGCCGCTGGGAATGATTTTTCGACAGCGCCCGTTTCGGCATTACAGAGTTTGATGATGCCATCGAATCCCGACACGGCAACCTGCATTTCATCCGGACGAAAGCTCACCGCAAATACGGGGGCCGTGACATCCGGAATATCCACAAACTTTGCGGGATCTTCTGTCATATAAATTCTGGCGGCACCGGAAGTCGCGGTACTGGACCCGACGACAAACTTATTTCCGGAAGGAGATAAGTCGAGATCACACAAGCGTCCGGGAAGTTTCGAGTACGCTCGAATGAGATTGAAATCGTCACCGATCTGACGGGCCTTCTCACGGAAAATCTTGTACAAACGTGGTTCGCCGTCGGAGCCGACGGCGAGCACTTCTTCGCGGGTCGGATGGCGAATCACATCTACAAGTCCACCCTTCAATGCGCCCGGCGTAATACTTGTGATGTTGTCCACAAACTGTCCGGTGGACACAATCGTCAATTTCATTGACATGTCACGACTCACACTGATGACATGGTCGTTAGCTAGGGAGAACGTCGTACCTTGGACCCAATCGGAATGAGCATCCATGCGCATCGTGACTTCTGCCGTATCAACTTTGACCACACGCACACGATTGTCTGCAGCGCCAAAAACCACGAGCGTTCCGTCCCCATTGAATGAGAGTCCGAATAAGGTGTCGAGTGCGAGTGTGGTGGAGTGCAGAAGTTTAACTTCTGCCACGTTCCACAACTGCAGTTCACCGAAGAGTGCGGGTGTGCCGCCTGCGACTGCAAGGATTTGTCCGTTCGGGGAGAATGAGAGTGATTCGATTCGCTGCGAACGGCCAATGAGTCGTTTTGGTGGAACACTGCCATCCAGCGTATGAATGAGGACTTCATGATATCCCGAAACTGCCAACAACTTTCCGTCCGGTGAATAGTCCATCGACGTCACGACAGGTGGTGTGGAATAGACGGGTGGACTTTCCGCGGTGATCCGCGCACCGACATCAGGTGGTGAATCATCCGTTGCTCCTTGAGCGATCCATGTGCGAATCGTATGCACAGCTTCGGCTGACAGTGCATCGCCGCTCAAAGGCATTTTTGGGTCATCCCCAGAGATGTAATGTACCAGTTTGCTTTCATCTGGTTTTCCCGGAACAACTGCCGTTCCAGCATCTCCACCCTTGATTAGTTCCGTGACGCTCAGCACGGAGAACTTGCCCTCTAACTTGCCCGGAAAATGACATCCCGAACATTTTCGTTGTAGGATCGGTCGAACCGAGCGGTAGTAGCTGACCACTTTCTCGGGACGTTTTTCATCCTGAGCCACGGCAGGCAAATAATCGCCAGCCATGACGCCAAAGAAAAGTGTCAAAACGACAGCGGGAAGCAGGCTGAAACGCATGCTGATCACCAATAGACTGAGGGAAGGAAATGGTTCAGGAGGGGATGTGCTACGTTCCGAGAACTTGTGAGCTCCATTGGCTTTTGAGTCCAATGCCGGAACATCTCGGGGATAGGTTAGCCAACCGCCACACAAAAGGCAAAGATTCAATGCCAATCCCCCACAGATTCGCTGCCGCTAAGGGGCAATATCTCATTTGGTGGAGGCAAATGTGGATTCGTGTGCTGGCAAAGCCAAAAACATGCCGTCAATTGCAGCGGCGAGAGTCAATCCAGAGGACAACGAAAGTCACTCGTGCAAATCGCAAATTGCTTTTGCGGAGAGACCGTTCCGCATACGATAGCGAAATCAACCGCACAAAGTTTACACTTGCCTCTTTGCCGGCGCTGTTCCATCATGCTTTTTGACTTGCCGAAAAGACGACATCCCGTCGCTCGCATCACGCCTTTTTTGATCCACTCCTTCTTGACTGTGGTGGTGAGTTATGTTGCGTCCACAACAGACGTGGCGTTTTCAGCTGGTGACGAACGGGTTGACGATGCCGCTGCAGTGCAAAAGTATCAGCAGTTCCTGAAAGTTTTGGTCCGCAATCCGCGATATGGGACAGCATACGATCGGGTCTATGAGTTTCATGCGAGCCGAGGCACGATTCAAGCATTTCACGATGCATTAGCAGATGTGGCGGGACTACCGGAATTAAAGACAAAGGAAGGGCAAGTTGCCGACTCATCTCTTCCGGAATTCGCAACGTGGCTCGATCCCGGCTCGGCCGCCATGCTTGTGGGGATGCTCGATTTGCAGCATGTTCACGGAGCGTCTGCAGTCGCGGCGTGTGAACGAGCCGCACAACTCCGACCAGAAGATGCAATTGTGCATTGGTATCTGGGAAAAGCCAGAGTCATGCATCGCCAACTGGATCTTGCTCCGGATTCGTTTGAACGAGCGATCACCTTTCGTCCGGCCAAAACCGATCTGCTGGAGATCTACAAAGAACTGGCCCGCACGCTGCAAAGTTCTCAACAGGACGCTCAGGCGCTGAATGCTTGGCAGAGATTGGAAAGTGTGTTTCCCGGCGACCTGCGCGTCAAGGAACAAATCGCCATTGCCCTGACTCAGGACGGGCGCTGGCAGGACGCATTGGCGCGGTACGAATTGCTGGCGAATGAATCGACAAATCCCGAACAGCGAGTCCAGGCAAATCTCGCCGCAGCAGATCTCATGATTCAGCTCGGACGGCCACAGGACGCGATTTTGCTGCTGGAATTGCAAGCAGCAACGCTCGACGTAGACAGTTGGATATTTAAGGAGATTCGCCGGCGCATTGAAGCAACTTTCCGCAGCCGGGATGATTTGCCGGGGCTTGTCGGGTATTATGAAACGTGGATTAAAGGCCATCCTCAAGACGCCGATGCAATGGCTCGATTGGGGCGTACACTGTCGCTCCAGACGCAGGCAACGGCCGCCGCCGCGTGGTATCGTAAAGCGATTGCGTTGGCTCCGTCGAATGCCGAGTTGCGAGAATCACTGATTGAGCAGCTCGTCCGCGATGACCAGTTGCCTGATGCGATTGCACAGTACGAACAGATGGCTCAGTTCGATGCGGGCAACCGGGATCATATCGAAGCTTGGGGCCAGTTGTATCTATCGCGGAAAGACCTGCCGTTTGCCGAGCGGCAGGCCAAAGCCGCAGCGATCTGGGAACAGTTGATCATCGCGCGAACTGACGATCCGGCGGCCTTAAGTCGTCTGGCCGAACTGCTACGGCGTGCCGAACTCCCTGATCGCGCGCTGGAACTGTATCGACAGGCCATCAACAAGGCTCCGCTCGAACCGCAGTATCGAGAGTATCTGGGTGAATACTTGTATCGCCTGCAGCGAAAAGATGAAGCAATAACGGCGTGGCAGGAAATCGC
>QWQG01000121.1 GCA_003670925.1 Planctomycetota bacterium
GGCTCATCCAGCTTAAAGGTAAAGACGGTGCTCCATTCACCGACTTCATTTGCGCTGTTGTACGCGCGTACGAAGACTCGATAATCGCCTTGGGGCAGATTGGTTAAAGCCACATACTTCGTATCAGTCAGATTCTCTTGGCGAATGATTGGTGCCACTTGCAGGGTGACGTTGTACACCCAGAGATCGTACTTCACCGCTCGAGCGGCCGCCGTCCAAGTGAACGTCGGATTCGTCGTCGTAATTATTTTTGCGGAAACAGAACCAACCGGCCCCGTAACGACTGGGGTACCCGGCACCAAAACATCAACAGTGAATGAATACGCTGCACTCCACGGACTAAATTCATTATTCCCATTCGCCGCTCTTACCCATGCCGTGTATGTACCCTGTGGCAAATCGGTGCAGTCAAAATATGGCGTCAGGCGGGAGATATCTTGGCGCCGGATGTACTGCGCTGCACCAGTTGTCAGATTATTGACCCACAGATCATACTTTGCCGCGTCTTTAACTGCGGTCCAGACAATGCGAGGATTAACACTGGTTGTGATCTTGATTGGAGCCGTGATTTTTGGAGCGAGAGGAATCGGGGCATCGATCGTAAATTCGACCGCATCGCTCCAAACACTGGATTCGCCGACACTATTCATAGCCTTGGCCGATGCACGATAGACTCCGTCGGGTAGTGGATCGAAGTGCACGTACGTCGTGCGGTCATAAGACGTCCGATAAATGATCCTCTTGCCTGTCGCTACACTTTCCACTAGAAGACTATAAGTGCTCGCATTCACATCGCTGGTCCATTCGAAAGTCGGGAAAGACTCCGTGATGTCTCCTGCGGGGCGAATCATGCGTGGTTTGGCGGGCGAAGGAACATCAATCGTGAAGGACGTGTAATTACTCCAAGCGGAGAACTTACCATCAGCAGTGACAGTCCGCACATGTGCCTTGTAATTCCCTTCTGGGAATGGTTCTGTAGCCTGCTCACTGGTTGCTGTGACATTCCGAGTGTAGTAGCCGACCCGATTCAGGGTCAGGTTGTCTACCTGAAGTTCGTAGTGATCCGCGTTTGCTCCCGTTGTCCATTCAAAAAGTGGAAATGGCTGAATGAGTGTTCCGGAGGGTCCGATCATCGTTGGCGCTGATGGGAGTGGAACCACAATTCCGGACAACCAGTACTGACCGATCGCTCCGGCCTGTCCGGTGCTGGTAACGGCAACGTAGTAAATTCCGGCGGACACGGTCGCCGACACCGCTGCGTCAAGGGTTGTCGCGATATTGGATTGCGTAATCAGCACGCCGCTCGAATTGTAAAGTGACAACACTAGGTCCGCATTTGTGCCTCGGTTAACGCTGGCGATCGTCGGGTAAATGGCTTGCAGGTCTAGACCCTTAACGTCGAAAGAAATAATTCCGGAGTTCGTCTCGACTTGGAACATATCGACATCAGCGTTCCGCTCGAGAATCCCCTTGGCGGAAACGATTGGAGATGTCACTATGATTTTGGTGGCTGTCTGGATTGTATTTCCCTGATCATCCTGTCGGAATTGAACGACCTGGTTCCGCAGTCCCGTGATGATTCCAAAGTCATCCTGAAGCGTAGTCGCGTTGACAATACCCGGTGCGTTGGACCATGTCTCACGTTCAGAGACGTATGGTGCTCCCATGATGGGTCCAAGATCCGGTCGCCCACTGTCATATCCGGCGGTCTGATTGCCATTGGCATCGTACACGGCGTTATGGTTCAGCCCGAGCATATGCCCAACTTCATGTGAGGCCGCAAGCGCGCTGCCTTTCATATGGATCGTGGTGCCTTTCCCTGTGTTGTCCGTGAAAACATAAGAGGTGTTTACGGGACCACCGTTGAAGGAATTCAGAAAGGCGACTCCTCCTGCACTTCCCAACCACGAACCATCTCCGCCGATTGAAACCAACACTGCTTCAAAATCGTTGTAGGTTTTGGGGTCTATCGTCGTGACGTTGATGTTGAAGGGGGAATAATCTTCCGACACGCGATACCACATTTCTTCGATCTTTTGCAACTCATCGTCGCTGAATGTTGTAAAATCATTATCGACGTCGAAGACCGGAGTAACAACCGGGCTTGTTTGGCCGTCGCCGCGGACACTGGGCCAGTCCTGCGTTTCTGTGTGACCGTCAAAATCCAGATAAATCGTGACGGGCGCGCCAGGATTACTGTTCAACTTCGGAATTGCCGTTAACGGATTCAATTGCTCTGGCGCGGGAGGATTAGCCACGACGCCACCACCGGAGTAGGGAAGTGTGATCGCTATCTGGCTCAGCAAGCAGCGTTCTTCGGCAACTTCAATTTGGCGAGCCAGTGAGGTCGTCACACCTTTGCGCCGCGCGCCGCGATGCTGTCGCCGCTTGCTTGCGCTGGTAAAAACGAATTTCAGTGAATGTAAAAACAATGAGTTTGATGTCATCTGCGGGACCCTGAGCGATTCAGACAGAGTTGTCAGAAAACGAAAACACCGGCACACTTGCACACCACGACGTCAATCATTCGCGCAAAACCATACCGACACGCTGCGTATGGGACGCAGATCCCTGTATAAAACCAACACGTTCTTCGGGATAGTATCGAAATCTCCCAAAGATTCACGAGGATCCGAGACTTTATGCTCCGTTGAATCTCGCTGCGTTATTCCTGATTTCGTGAGCGCAGAAAGATTCCAGCCGCAAAATTCCCGGACACCAAGCTTGTCATCGGAGCCTGAATGGGTTTTCAATTAGGATTTTTGCCCTTCTAGGCTCCCCCAAACTCGCCTCAACCGATGCTGCCACGATATCTTACGCGTCCGGAATAAGCCCACTGTGTTCGATTGCCCACTATCGTTTCACAATGCATAGTGGCTGCAATCATTAGAATTCCGCGATCCGCGCGAATCTGAAACGTCGAATCTCCGTTACAGCGGCCTGAGTCGCAGAAATTTTTCGCGGTGTTGGGTACAATCAACGGATAACTTGAAGGGGCCGATCATTGAGTTTTCTGGCACAGGTTCAAATTTATTGTTTCTTAATGAGTTACGCCGTTTCCTTGATCGGCGAAGTCTGGCTGGTTGTGCGCCGCCAATCATCCCTTGCCCGCGTGGTTGTGCTCGCATTCACGCTCGCTGGATTTTTGGCTCACACCGCATATCTGATCACGCGCAGTCAAACTGCGGGATTACCGCCATTGCTCAGCAGCCAACAGGATTGGCTGCTCGTTCTGGCTTGGATCGGCGTGTTGCTCTACCTCGTGTTGCTCGTCACACATCGCCAATGGGCTCACGGGGTGTTCTTGCTGCCCGCAATTCTCATGTTAGTGCTCATCGCTATTTTTGTCAGCCCCCAAGCAACCGGAAAGCTAGACCACTCAGCTGTTGGCAGGCTGGGGATGTTTCATGCTGCGTCGCTCGTTCTAGGAATCGCCGCCGTCGGCGGAGCGGCGATCTCTGGACTCATGTACCTGCTGCATCATCAACGGCTGCGAAGTCGGTCAGCTTGGCTTCAAAAATTAACACTGCCCAGCCTTGAAAATCTCACTGTCGTCAATCGCTGGATGGTCGTGTTTTCTGTTCCATGTCTGACGATTGGTCTCGTCACCGGCTTTATCCTGATCTTCTGGTCGCGAAGCAGCAATTCCGGCAATTCTATCCGCTGGACTGATCCGACGGTCATCACCACCTTGGTTGTCTGGGGCGCCATGATTCTGGTACTCATTCGAGTCCTCGCGGGTTCGCATCAGACAGGCAAATCGGTCGCTCAGTTATCGCTCCTCAGCGCTGGGTTTCTGCTGACCACAGTGCTGGGGCCATTGATCCTTTCCGATTCCGGCAATCTGAGCACTTTTCATTCCGGCTCTTCCGTTCCGAAAACGAGCAATGTTGACAACGCCCCCGCTGATGCGGATCCCGGCAGAAAGGGCGTGCCACAATGAACGTCCTTGTCGTCAGTTGCAATCATCACAAAGCCGGCGTGCAACTCCGGGAACGACTGGCGTTTTCTAACCCTGAGAAGCTTCAGCACGCGTATCGTCAATGGCATGCGCTTCATCCGGATTCAGAACTTGTCGTGCTTTCGACCTGCAACCGAGTGGAGATCTACGCCGCTGACGAACAAGATAACGCTGGCGTCTCGTTCGACGACATCACACGATTTATTTCGCAATTTCACGATGTCCCGACTGATGAATTTGTCGATTCTGTCCTCGCGCAGTCCGGCATGGATGCGGTGTCGCACCTGTTTCAGGTCGCCTGTAGCATCGACAGTATGGTGCTGGGTGAACCGCAGATTGTGAACCAAGTCAAAGAAGCTTACCGGATTGCGCAGCTACATGACGGCTGCGGTCCACTCACTAATGTCCTGTTTCAACATGCCCTGAAAGTGTCAGCTCAGGTCCGCACAGAAACAGGATTGGCCGACGGGCGTGTGTCGATTGCAAGTGTGGCGGTCGGGGATTTCGGGAAAAGTATCTTCAGCCGTTTCGACAATAAAACCGTGCTGGTGATTGGTGCCGGGGAAATGGCCGAGGAAACGCTGACGTACCTCCAATCCGAAGGCGCGTGCAAAATTGTGGTTGCCAATCGCAATCGAGACCGCGCTGAACGTCTGGCAGCCAAATTTCAGGGTGAAGCCGTGGATTACGCATCCTTAGATGGCTGGCTAGCGAAAGCAGACGTAATCGTCAGCACTACAGGTGCCTCTGAAACCCTCATTTCAAAAGCCCGTTTCGTGGCCGCCCGAGCCCGCTCAAACTGCCATCCTGTGTTCATCCTAGATCTTGCTGCACCGCGGGATTTTGATCCGGCCATCGCGACAGTAGATGAAAACGTCTTCCTGTACGACATCGATGCATTGGAAGAAACCTGCAATCGCAACCGGAAGGCGCGGGAGGCCGAAGTCCAAAAAGCAATGCTGATCATCGCGAACCAGACGCAAAACTTTATGCAGTTAATTTATCACCGCGCCACTGGCCCCGTGATCCATCGCCTCCGCGAACACTGGCACGATATTAGTCGTGGAGAGCTCGAACGCCTGTATCGCAAACTTCCGACTCTCGACGATCCACAACGGCAAGCCATTGAAGCCACGATCCAACGCATCGTCAATAAATTGCTGCATCCTCCGCTCGAAGCACTCAAAGATGAAGCCAAAGCTGGCACGCCAGATGGCTTATTGCACGCAATTCGCCGGCTGTTTTTGTTCGGTGAAAAATAAATTGATCGACACATGCGGAGGAACACCAGAAGTCTGCAAATCTTCGTTGGGGGAGCGGCAGAAAGTTTCTTACCTCAGTTGTAGCTGAATTCGCAAAAATTCAGTTGTTCTTGCACGTGGGCTGAATTCTTGCGAATTCAGCTACGGTTGCTTCGTTTCTGCCGCTCGCCTTGCAAAGCGGTTGACCGACAGAAAATCAATATCCAACGAAGGTCGACCCTGTTGGATCAATTCTGCCGCAACTTCACCCAACACGCTCGCGAATTTGAACCCATGCCCGGAAAATCCAGCCCCGACAACCAACGGCAGATCGGAAAGTTGATCGAACAGAAAGTGACCGTCGGGGCTCATCGAGTACATGCAGACGGCGGAACGACTCGGTTTGGATTCAATGTCCGCTAATCGCTCAGACACGAAGCGACTCACCGGTCGTTCGTCTACTGCAAGAATGCTCCGCGTAACCGCTGACGGATCAGTAACCGTCTCGCCGCCCGTATGTTCGCCAGTCTTGATAGTCCGCCCGTCGATACTCGGCAGTCCGTAGAATTGTCCCTCCGGCAGATCCAGAAAGAAGATGGGAGCCGCAACCCGATCAGCCCAGACAGCGGACTGGATCGGATACCAAAACAATGTCTTGCGGCGGACAGTGATCAGTCGCGCATAGTCCGGAAGCAGTTGGCTGGTCCATGCGCCGCAAGTCAACACGCCTGCACCTGCGGAATAAGTGCCTTGATCGGTCTGGACCGATAACTGGCCAGGTGCCCCGGAGATTTTTTTCACTGTTTCACCGCATCGCAGGTGAGCTCCGTAAGCCTGAGCAAGATCCAGATACGCCCCGACGCAGTCCTCAACCCGCAGAAATCCGGCCGTCGATTCCAAGGCGACATCATGATCCGGAGGTAGCTTGAACATGGGAAAACTTTTGCGAGCTTCGTCCCAAGTCAGGTCTTGAAGCGGCAGATTATGCAGTCGCGCCGACTGTCGTGCTCCTGCGGTCACTTCCGATCCCGGCGGCCCGGACATGAGAAGCTCACGGCGTTCAATCAGCGGAAGATCTGATTCTCGAGCCAGTACCTCCCAGAGATCCCAGGCTCGATGCAATAACGGTACGTAGTTCGGATGCTCGAAATAAGCCTTGCGAATGATGCGCGTATCACCGTGTGAACTCCCTTGCGCATGCGGCGGATGGAAGCGATCAAGGCCAAGCACCTTCAATCCGCGTCGGGCGAGGTGATACATTGCCGCAGAACCAATGCCACCACATCCCATCACAATCACATCACAGTTTTCGATAGACATTTCTGTGCTCGATGAGATTGGGGTAAACAAACACTTCGCTTATGATAGATCATCCCACGCAGCGCCATCAATGCACCTGAACGATCGCTCCCCCCGACAAAGTTTTGCCACGATGAACGCTGCCGCGCCGGGAATTCCTGCCGGGTGTTGCATGGCGGGCCGTTCCGACACGGCCATCAGGTCAGACAGCCGAAATCCTAAATACGAATTTCCATAATCCCTCATCCCCGGGTAGAGCCCGGAGACGAGAGAGACGCCGCCTAGGCATTGTGGATGTAAAGGGAGATGCTTTAGAGTGCCGTTTTGTTCGGTTGACCGGGGATTTCTTGAACAAATCGTGGCACTGCATAGCCAGGCAAGCGCGCGGCGAGTTGCTGCATCAGTTGCAGGCCAAGTTCGCGATTAGCTTCGAAGTGAGCCGTCCCGGAAACTCGATCCAACTGATGCAGGTAATAGGGCATCACTCCGAGGTTGATCAGTCGGCGACAAAGTGCTTCTAGGGCGTCGAGATTGTCGTTCACGCCCGCCAAGAGCACCGCTTGATTAAGGACGGGGATTCCCGACCGCACGAGAGTCCGGAGGGCGTGAACGCAATCGCCCGCAATTTCATTGCCGTGATTCGCATGGACAACCATGATGGGCTGAGCTCGGAATCCCGTCAGCATCGCAATGAGTTCAGTAGTAACGCGCGATGGCAGCACGATCGGCATGCGAGTATGGAAGCGAATGCGCTCCACATGCGGAATCTGATCAATTGCGCAACAGAGGGTCTGAAGTCGAGCGTCGTTCAACATCAGGGGATCTCCGCCGCTGAAGATCACCTCCGTGATCGACGAGTCCCCGGCGATTTCATCCAACGCCGGTTGCCAGTCCTGCAACCGGCGTGGTTCTTCGGCGTATGGATAGTCGCGGCGAAAACAGTAGCGACAATGAATGGCACAGGCGCTCGACGCGATCAGCAACACACGTCCGGCATACTTCTGCAAGACTCCCGCCGTTCGTCGAGCCTCAAGATCGCCCACAGCGTCGGGAACGAAGCCCTCGACGCTATGGCTCTCATGAGCCAGCGGCAAAACCTGACGCAGTAACGGGTCACGCAGATTACCGGGCGTCATGCGGGCAAGAAAATTCTCCGGCACGAGAACCGGAAAACGTCGCAGTGTTTCCGGATCAGCAAGCTGAATTCCTGCTGTTTCGAGCAACTGTTGCGTCTGTAGATCGGCAGGATTTAGCCCTAGCCGTCTTAGTAATTCCTCGCCGCTGCGAATAGCTTGTGCCAATTCTCGCTGCCAACCAGCGGGTTGTGACGTGTGGGAGAAGGCAGAAACATGGCTATTTGCGAGGAAGGCTTCAGGAAGAGACGACATCTGGATTCACTCTGAGTTGGGAATTTGCTAAGTTTTGCCCGGTTTTGGCGTTCTCGCGGGCCACGGCATGTGGCGGATCGCCTTCGGTCGGCATGCGACCGAATGATTTCCAGACAAGATAACAGACTTCAAGAAGTAACTTCAATGGGCAGTATCCAAGCCGGGGATTTCAAAAAAGGAATTAAGGTTACGATCGATAATGAGCCCTACGAAATGCTCGAATGCTTTTTCGTAAAGCCGGGCAAAGGTCAGGCTTTGTATCGCACTAAGTTACGAAACCTGTTGAAAGGTTCGTTGTACGAGAAAACCTACCGCAGCGGCGATTCGCTCGAATCTGCCGACGTACATCGGAACGAAGGAGTGTATTCGTACCGCGATGGCGACAGTTACGTGTTTATGGACAATGCCACATTTGAACAGCACAGTCTCCCTGCGACCATCGTGGCCGACGACATGCGTTGGCTGATGGAAGGTGCTACGGTTGGCTTGTTGTTTTGGAACGAAAAGCTAATCGCCATGAGCCCCCCGCAACACGTCATTCTGACTGTCACATACACCGAACCAGCCGCGCGTGGGAATACGGCTAACAACGTTACCAAGCCGGCAACGGTGGAAACCGGTGCTGAAATTCAGGTGCCGGCGTTTATTAAAGAAGGCGATAAAGTCAAGATCGATACAGAAAGTGGTCAGTACCACGAACGCGTGCAGGCCTAAAGAAACACGGCCCTTCAATAGCACAAATCAACGCGAAGACCTCGCTGATTCGCGGCGATTTTCGCTATTCGCGGGCAAACACCATCAGTCACTTTGAAAATCATCTGCAACCCATGAATTCAGGATTATCCCACAACGGTCGTCTGTATATCGAAACCGTCGGTTGCCAGATGAATATGCTGGACAGCGAACTGGTAGTGGCTGCCTTGCGCAAAGATGGATATGAACTGACAGACGATCCCAAAGATGCTGACACGGTTTTGTTCAATACATGCAGTGTCCGGGAACACGCCGAACATAAAATTTACAGCGCTTTGGGTCGCCTGAAATTCAGCAAACGCAATCGCCCTCAAAAAGTGATTGGTGTGCTCGGCTGTATGGCTCAAAAGGATCAGGACCTGATCTTTCAAAAAGCACCGTATGTCGACATTGTCGTCGGCACCGGGCAATTGGCCGAAATTCCACGCATGATTCGAGAGACGCGTGAATCTGCAGTTCGAGTCCAGACGAAAGCCGTCAGTCTTGGCCGCCGTGACGGATCGCGTTCCGAAGTGTCCGATAGTTTTCAAAGCTACGATCCGTTGCGTGATCCCGAAATGCGTCCGACGCCATTTCAAGCATTCGTGCGCATTATGATCGGCTGCGACAAGTTCTGCACGTACTGTGTCGTGCCAGTCACACGCGGTCCGGAACAAAGTCGGCCGCCAGCCCATATCCTCAAGGAAACTCGCGTCCTTGCTGATCAAGGCGTGAAAGAAATCACGTTGCTCGGCCAGACTGTCAACAGTTACAAATTCACAGAAGACGGACGCCTTGTGCGGATGTCCGAATTACTGGAGCAACTGCACGAAGTCAATGGTATCGAACGGATTCGGTTCATCACGAACTTTCCACGAGATATGACCGACGATTTGCTGCAGGCGGTTCGTGATTTGCCAAAGGTCATGAAGTATTTGCATGTTCCGCTGCAATCGGGCTGCGACGAAGTCCTAAAACTTATGAAACGCGGCTACACGGTGGGTGAGTACCGTGAAATGATGCAGCGTATCCGTGAACAGATTCCGGGATGTGCGATTTCCAGCGACTTCATCGTCGGATTCTGTGGCGAAACAGAAGAGGCGTTCCAGAAGAGTATGGATACTGTTCAAGAATTTCGTTTCAAGAACAGCTTCATCTTTAAATACAGCAAACGCGAAGGCACGAAAGCGTTTGAGATGTTTGAAGATGATATTCCAGATGATGTCAAACGTCGTCGCAATCATGAAATGCTCGACCTGCAGAACCGGATCAGCGAAGAAGATAACGCCGAGTTTATCGGTCGTCGCGTTTCGGTGCTGGTGGAAGGTCCCAGCAAATCCGCCGCGAAACGAGCAGCCCGCGAAGGGCAGCCGATGGATCACAGTGGCTTACTGCCAATCGCGCACGAGCATCGTGATGGTCATGATCATCACCATGATCAAGAAGTGCAGACGCTGCAGCATGCGTCACCTGAAGCGGCCAGATTGGCCCTGCAGCTTACGGGGCGTTCGGAATGTGACCGCATCGTCGTGTTTGATGGCAATCCTCGCTTGCTTGGCACGACGGCCGAAATTGAAATCCACGATTGCACGAGCACCACGCTGATGGGCTCAATCGTCACTCGAGAGATTCAGCACGGCACTGGTCTGTTGCTGCCCATTTTATTTTAGCCTCTCAACATAGCCTCGGATCTCGGGAATTTGCCCAGCAGCATTGTGTAACCGACCTGATGCGAGATACCACCTGACCAGAGCCGATGGCTGGTAACGGTTAGCGAGTTTCTAAAATTTAAAGCTGCAGTTGCTGATCGATCTCAGCGGCGTTTTTCTGGGCTCCCTCCAGCGATAATCCATCCGCGATCTCCGGACGTTTATGCCCGATGTGACCGAACCATGCATTGTGGAGCACGCCGCCTTTCTGGTTCACCAGTTGAGGCATTTCTTGACTGATCAGTAACCAAGATTTAAGGCCCCATTTTTTCACGATCACTTCCGCTATTGTGTGATGCCCCGCGTTGTTGCAGTGCCCTCCATTAACCGCGACACTGAATGCAGGATCAATCTTTCGTTGCTGTTCGCAATAAACGGTGATGGGAGTATCTGCAACAAAAAATGGAATTGGGATTTAGGTGGTGCTGCCGTCCGATACGACCGTTACATTAGCGATTTAGCCGAGATGCAGGCGCGCTATCTTTTATTTGATTTCGGACACGGTGAAGTTAAGAGGCGTGCTCCAGTCTCCGATTACGCCCAAGCCACTGATGGCGCTGATCCAGAGACGATAAGAGCCCGGGGCCATCGGAGCTGACACCGTGAATGTGGCCGCGGTGAGCGTGCTGAGGCGGATCAAATCAGTCTGAGCAATGTCGATCCTGTCAATTTTTAATTCGTAACGCACGGATGGTCCAGAGGCAGCGGTCCACGTAAACGTCGGCAGGCCGGGTCCGGTGGAAAACGA
>QWQG01000178.1 GCA_003670925.1 Planctomycetota bacterium
CGCCCTTGGCAGCGGTCCCTTCTCTCCTGTCGTCAGGGGAGAGCGCCGGGGGGGGGGGGGAGCGCCGGTAGCACGCCGGTGACAGGCACCTTGACATTCCGCCAGTGACATTCCGCCGATGACAGGCACCTTGACATTCGTTGTTGATGTCGCGGGGTCGAGAAATGATGTCTTGGCAGTGGTTGCGATGCCGCACGAGACTTTCGACCTTGCTAAACTTGCTGGCGAGAACTCGGACAGGAATGTCCAAGCTACGGAAATCGCAATTCTGGTGTAGCACGCCAGCACGCCGGGACGCCGGTGACAGGCACCTTGGACATTCTTGTCCGTCGCGGGGTCGAGAAATGATGTCTTGGCAGTGGTTGCGATGCCGCACGAGACGTTCGACCTTGCTAAACTTATGGGCGAGAACTCGGACATGAATGTCCAAGCTACGGAAATCGCAATTCTGGAATCTGAATCACATGCTCACTCAAGCGGGTTGCCGCGAACGGCAGGCGAGACTTTGGCAGCGGTTGCCGGACGAAATTTCGTGGGTTCTGATCGGCGATTCACGGCACGTCCAGTATTTCAGCAATTTCCGCATCAATCCTTTCAGCTTTTCGGCGGATCAGAAGTCGCTGCTGCTGCTAACGCGCGCGGGTCAGGCGATTCTCCTCGCAGACAATTTTGCGAAACGATCGGCGACAGTGCCGTACTTCGTCGATCAGGAAGCCATTGTGCCGTGGTACACGCACAAGAAATCGGTCATCAATCGTGACGATGCACTTTGTCAGGCTTTGACCGACATTGAGAATGTCTGGATGGGCCACACGGGGTTGATCGAACCCGAAGGTGTCTCCGAAATGGTCGCCGCTATGGTGGCCGCAGACGCGGCATGGCAGTTTGCTGAAGACGAAGACGAACAGCCCACGACGCTTGGCACAGTGATTCGCTCATTGCGCAGATCAAAACACGCTGACGAAGTGGAACTGCTGAAAACCTGCATGCGTGCCTGTGAGGCAGGTCAGCGACGCGCCTTTGAAGTGATTCAACCTGGCGTCTCAGAATTCGAAGTGTATCTTGAAGTTCAGCGGGCCGCTCAGGAAGTTGTCGGCGGCCCTTGTATCGTCTATGGCGATTTTCGCGCTACGAATGCGCTGCTGCCCAAAGCCGGTGGGCTGCCGACACCCTATCGACTGCAGCACGGGGATCTATTTATTTTGGACTATAGCGTCGTCGTGCATGGCTATCGCAGTGATTTCACGAACACGATTTCCGTGGGTATTCCGTCTGCCAAAATTTTGGCACAGTTCGAAGCGTGCCGCGATGCACTGCTGGCGGCGGCGTTGCTGTTGAAAGCCGGTGTTGCTTGTCGAGATCTCTGGCGGGCCGCTTCGACGGTCTTGGAATCGCGAGGATTTGGCCCCTTGGCGCATCACGCCGGTCATGGGCTTGGCCTTGAACACCCTGAACCGCCGAGTCTAGTTTCCGAAAGCGACGATGTCCTGATCGTAGGCGACGTGATTACCCTAGAACCCGGCTGCTACATCGCAGGTCAAGGCGGCATGCGATTTGAACACAATTATCTGATCACTGAATCTGGCAGCGAACAATTGAGTCAACACCACATCGGTCTGACGCAGTGAGCGACAGTCCTTTATGACTTAATGCGTTTTTGGGTTCCCGATGGCAAGTTGACCAGCTTCTCGGGAAAGAGCCGCGGAGCCACAAGTTCGGCCATAAAAACACGCGGCGACCAGATTTCGGCATCCACACTGACGGCATCCACACTGACCATGCGGAAGCGCATGAAGATGCCGCTGGCCATGAGGCCTAGGCGCCGTTTCAGTGGCAGAAATTGCCGGTGTTGGTCACCGGCATTGCCTTTCGCTGGACAGCGATCATAGCCGCCCTGATCAGATAATTCGCTAGAGCTTACCCAATCGGAACTTTTGATGAAGGTTAAAGGTTCTTGTACCCGATAACTAATCTCGGAGCAGAGGAGGACGGGATATTCAAGGGTGCCGCTACGGGGAAACGAAGGCGGTCCGGAGATATTCCACGATACAACAAAGATTATTACGTTAAGGGATTCACGGATGCATTCCAGATTGCGTTTGTTTGTCGGAGCAGAAACTCCAGAAGCAACGGTTTCTGCAGAGCCTGAGGTCTCGATCAAATTGGGTGAACTGACACGAATTTTGGCCGACGCTATTATTTGGGATCGCACATGGATCGGGGATTTTGCGGATGATGATGTGCGAATTTCTGCCGATCTTTTCGAGATGCTGTCTTCCTATTCACAGATGAGGCCATCGGCGTGAATTATGTCACTGCGTGACGACGCTATTGCTATCTGGTCCGCCGGCATCGCAGCCGTGGATTCTGCGCAGTCGGTGCACCGGCAGATCCGCGTTCAGCAAGACAAATTGTGGATTGCTGACGTCCGAATTCCAATCTCGTCTGCTGGCCGGATTGAGGTGATCGGTGCCGGCAAGGCTGGGGCGGGAATGGCAGCGGGCGTTGAAGCCGCCTTGGTGACCACCAATTTTTCTGACCGCATCTCCGGCTGGGTCAATGTGCCGGCCGACTGCGTGCGACCGATGAAGTACATTCAACTGCATGCTGCGCGGCCCGCAGGTCTGAATGAACCGACGCAGGAAGCCGTGCGGGGCACTCAGGAGATTCTGCGGCGAGTTCGCTCACTTTCGGAATCGGATGTCTGCATCGTGCTGCTCTCCGGTGGTGCCAGCGCCCTGCTGTGCAGTCCGACGTCGGGGATTTCGCTCAGCGACAAGCTATCTGTGACCCGCGCCCTTGCAGGCAGCGGAGCACCAATTCACGAGCTGAATCTGGTTCGGACGCAACTGTCTCAGGTCAAAGGCGGCCGCTTGGCAGCAGCTTGCCGCGCCCACACGCTGGTGGCTCTGATTATTTCGGATGTGATCGGCGATCCGTTGGAAGTGATCGGTTCGGGGCCGACAATCCCCAGTGCGTCACGCGCCGCTGATGCGTTGCTGGTCTTACGCGACAGGCAATTGCTCGACCAGATACCGCCGCACGTCATCGCATTTCTTGAACGACAAGCGGAGGCAACTCTCACCAGTCACCCGGACGCTGAATTGGCTCTGCCCCGCACAGTGGTCCAGCGCATTGTCGCGAGTAACGCGATGGCGATCACCGCGGCGACCGTGAAGGCACATGCATTGGGATATGAAGTGCAGTCACTGGGATCAGCAAACGCCGGAGAAGCCGCAGAGGAAGGACGCCAGTTGATCGCTCGATTGCTGGCGATCCGGAAGGAATCGAGTGGCACGCGGTCATCGTCCACACTCGGCCCTCAGCGTCGCGTCTGCATTCTGAGTGGCGGTGAACCGACCGTAAACTTATCCGGATCCGGCAGCAAGGTCAAAGCCATACACAGTGTGGCTGCAGCGCGCGGAGGCCGCAATCAGGAATTGGTGCTGGCCGCAATTACGGCTCATCAAAATTCGGCCGACTGGAAGAACACCGTGTTGCTTTCCGCAGGGACCGATGGTGAAGATGGTCCCACCGATGCGGCCGGAGCCATTGCCGATCAAGATCTGGTTCAACGAATAGCTGCCAGTGAGTTTGATCCGGACAGCTATCTGGCTCGGCACGATTCGTATGCCTTCTTTGACGCTGTCGCGGGATTGTTCAAAACAGGCCCAACCCACACGAACGTCATGGACTTGCGCGTCGGCCTACGTTGCCTGTAGTTTGGCCATTTTTGTGCGAGATTTTGGCCAGACACCGCCGCAATCTTGAACGACTGCCAAGGCATCATAATTTTCGCTCCCACGATGTTTCATGGTCTCTCGACGGACAAGCATGTCCATCCTACTTGGACAGCGTCAGTTTTCAGCCATATCAGCACGAAGCGCAAGCGCGTGAATAACTTGCGGCAAACTCGCTCGCTCGCTCACTCGCTCGCTCACTCGCTTGCGCTTCGTGCTTGTATTGGCTGCGGTTTATGACAAAGTGCGCTGTCCAACTACGAAGCGGCCGCGACAGGAACACATTATTTCGCCGTCCAGCCGCCATCGACGGTCAGTAGACTGCCGGTCATGTAGCTCCCGGCCGGGCTGCTGAGCAAGATCGCAGCCCCTTGGATCTCGTTCAACTGGCCCCAGCGATCCAGCGCAACGGCCCCGATGATGTGCTTCTTCGCTTCTTCTGTATCTGCAATCGGGATATTCATGGGTGTCAGAAAAGGGCCGGGACAGAGGGCATTGCAGGTGATGCCATACGGCGCAAGTTCAAGACTCAGCCCGCGCGTCATCTGCACGACAGCTCCCTTGCTGGCGGTATATGGTGTGCGGTTGGCTAGACCGACGACGCCCAACGTGCTGGCGACGTTCACAATTCGTCCGTAACCAGCGGCTTTCATGTGCGGGATCACGGCCTTGCAGCACAACCATGTGCCATCGACGTTGATTTTTTGCACCGCCTGAAACTCTTCGTAGGTCAGATCCGAAATACTGCCTCGAATATTGATCCCTGCGCTATTGATCAGAATGTCGATGCGGCCCGTTTGCGCCATCACGGCTGCGACGAGCTGTTCCACGTCGGAAGGTTTCGCGACGTCTGCCTGGAAGCCCATGGATGGCACAGAGAATCCAGCGGAAATTTCAGCCGCGATGTCTTGGGATTCCGACAATGTGCGACTCACAATCACCGTCATGGCGCCGGCAGATGCCAGTCCGGCTGCCATCGCCGCGCCAAGTCCTTTCGAGCCGCCCGTGACAATGGCAACGTGACCAGTCAGATCAAACTGGAGAATCCCGGGGAGTGATTTGAGTGCCACGACAGGCAGGGGCGTAGATGTCACGATCGCGTTCCTTGGAAGAATGAGTCAATGTTGGACTTGAAGAGTTTAAGCTGTCGTCGAAGACCACGTCAGCGTTGCCGTTTAAAATTAGGCCAGAAATTTTTGGGTTTCTGTGGTGGAGCCACGATATCGAAATCGGGTGCTTCCTGAAACCCTGCTTCACGGAACGAGCCGCGGGAGTTGGAGCGGTCGTCCTCGGCTTCGTCGTCAAAGGATGGGGTCACATCTTCCGGCACTTCCTTACCGAAATATCGTCCATCGCGCAAACGGAGGTCATCAGGCACGCGATCATCTGGAAACAACAATTCATCTGTCGGATCGAGTGGATCAAATTCGGGTTCGAACCACTGACCATCAGGCTTTTGGCGTGGTGGAATATCCGCATGCGTCCGACGGACGTAATCACCCAAATCAACCTTCGCGAGCCGATCTCCCCCGGGCGGAGTCCAAAGCCCATCCTCGATGGGACAGTTGGTTTCGATGCCTTTGAAGCTCAGCGTAAGTTCGGTCTTTTGTGGCGGAAAACTGATTTTGATGGCATGTGGAATTACATGGCTACCGCACGTCCGATGATTGCTCAGTGTCACCCGCAGCAAGTGCGCGCCATTGTGGTCGATTAAAGAATGCTCCCGCGCGAAGCCGCGGACCGTATCGACTTTGATGACGCGCCGCAGTGGCTGACCACTGGCCGATTCTTCGATCGATACTAACCAGAGTTCTTTTGATCCTGTGGGAGGTTTCTGGATCTGAAAATCCTGTGCATCGAGTGGCTGAACACCTAAGATCACCATCAGCCATGCGGGATCTAGGCGCGGGAAGTTGCCTGGAATATATTCCAGCAGATGTGCGTCTTCGTGATGCCATGTCATGACCACAGGCTCACCAGGTTTAAAGTATGACCACGAAAGTTTGGCATTCGATCCGACATCGGCCATCGCCACAAAATTGTCAGCCGTGAGTCGAAAATTGCTGGGGCCACTACAAGACAACGCTCCTGAAAGTTTCTGTGGCAGCGGCAAACCAGGCATGCTCACATGCACTTGTGTCTCCATGCACTTCCAGCCGTGGAGCCCCTGATTCTGCAAATTCAGATAATCGACCAGCTCTTCGCAACTCAAGGTGTGTGACAACACAGGATCGACAGGCAACTTTTGCACGAGCGGAGCCTTGCCGGTCGTCAGACATCCGACCAACGTGGCCTGCAAGATCAGCAAAAGAATGATGCGGGTTGATGTCATGCGTCCGAGTTGTCAGAGAAACAGACAGTAAAGAATGCTCATCGTGCGGCATCGAAGACTACGCCGCGTGGGCACGTCCCGAATTAAACAGCTGCTGCTGCAGACGTTCGATCTGTTCTTCGTTGAGTTCTTCTTCCGGTACATCGAAGGGACCCTCCCCACCACTGCCGACTAACCGCATTGTCGGCCGGTCGTCGCATTCTAGGACTTCTTCTAGAACCAGCCGCCGCTTCCTTAACAACAGCAACGCCAAGACGTATCGATACTGCTGCTGCACAATGTTTGGAGAATCCGAAAGCTGTAGGAAATAGTCGAACAGCGAATCTGCGTCCAGCTTCGGACGACTTGTGACAGTGGAAGTGGCAATCAGACTGCGCCAATGACCAATCGCTTCGGGAGGCGGGCCTTCCCATGCCTCGCTGCTGAAGTCCTGACGCACCATCTGGCCGTCTTTTTCGATCAGAATCGACCAGCAGACATCCCCGGATCGAAATGGCTGGCCGGTTTTCGCGCAGCATTTTGCGGCTGGGCGGATATTGAATTCCATTCGTCAATCGCCTCAAATCGCGAATTCACCGAAGCGCATCACATCCTTGGTGCGTCAGTGTTCGCGTGGTTCGGTTAAGCACTGCATGGTAACTGACCAATTGGAATTTCGCCAAGAGCGAAACCGCGCGGACGATTGAGCCCACAACTAGGGTGTGGCAGCGCCAGCGGAACACACCAGATTCTTACGCTTTCGCAATATCGCGTTGCGGCCCATTCTTCTTATGCCTCCCGGAGCCCCGGTTTATCCTCAGTGTTGAAAATCCCAGAAGCACAAGACGTGGCGAATTGCCGCACCTCAAATCACGAGGATATAGTGCGCAAAGAGTCGTTTTGACGCTGGCAACGAGAGAGATTGGTCTCGAGGTTGCTTTTGAATTTGAACTCCTGCCACAAAATCCCACCTTTATTATCCGATCGAGAAACTGGAGCGAGTTATGCGGCCATCCGCCGGATTGCTCTGTCTGCTCCTGCTGGCAGTCATCGTCGACGCGAGCCGCGCAGACGACACCCAAAGCCCCGCGAGTGATGTCGCCGCACAGAACCCCGTGCACGAGCGTGGTCGTGCGATCTATGAAGCGCTGTGCATCAGTTGTCACGGTGTAAATGGTACAGGAACAAGCGAAGTCCCGAATCCGATATTTGGTGACCGTTCGACTTCGGATCTGGCAGACCTCGTCACGCGGACCATGCCGGCAGGATCTCCGGAAGATTGCGTTGGTGACGATGCACGCGCCGTTGCCGAGTGGTTGCAGTACCAATTCTATTCACCGGAGGCACAGGCGCGCCTCAATCCACCTCGCATTGAATTCAGCCGCCTTACCGTCTCACAGTATCGCAATGCTATTGCCGATCTGGGGACAAGTTTATGGTGGAAAGTTGAGCCTAGTCTGGAACGCGGTTTGAAGGCGGACTACTTTGCCAGTCGCGATTTCAAACAGGATAAACGGATGCTTGAGCGTACCGATCCGGTCGTGAGCTTCAATTTTGGTACAGCCAGCCCTGAGGCCGACAAGTTTGCGAACGAGGAGTTTTCCATTCGTTGGAAAGGATCGCTCATCCCGCGTGAAACCGGCTGGTACGAATTTACCGTTCATACCGAAAATGGAGCGAGGCTGCATGTGAACGACCCCTGGACGCCCTTGATCGATGCTTGGGTTCGATCAGGGCCGAAGACGGATTTTACCGGCTCACGATTTCTCCTGGCGGGCCGCGTGTATCCCCTTGAATTGGAATGGTTCAAGTTCAAGGAAGCAACCTCATCCATTTCGTTATTCTGGAAAGCTCCGCATGGCGTAAAAGAAATCATTCCTGCGTCCAATCTGATTCCAGAAAACTCCCCTGAAGTGTTGATCGTGGAATCGCCGTTTCCACCGGATGACCGCAGTGCGGGGTATGAACGCGGCACAAGTGTGTCAAAGGAATGGGATGCCGCGACGACATCCGCGGCCATCGAAGTTGCCGACAAACTCGTCGCCGCTTTGCCGCGCCTGATTGACGACAAAGGTGACCGCGACGAAAAGCTGCGGGCCTTTGCGGCCCAATTTGTAGAACGAGCGTTCCGCCGACCGTTGACGGATGAACTGCGTCAGACTTACTTGGACAGTCAGTTCGCCGCCGCAAAAAACTTGGAAGAGGGCATCCGTCGCATTGTGCTGTTGGCGTTGAAGTCGCCTCGTTTTCTGTACCGCGAGCCAACCGGTGCCGATGACCAGTTTGATCGGGCGTCACGGTTATCCTTCGCGATTTTGAATTCGATCCCTGATCGTCCGTTGTTCGAAGCCGCTCAGAATGGCGTGCTGGCGGACGACAAACAGATTCGAGAACAAGCATGGCGGTTGGTCAACGACTACCGCGGTCGGGCACGGATGCTGGAGTCTCTGCGAAGCTGGCTGAACTTGGAGCGGCTCCAAGAAATCGATAAGGACCAAGCCGCGTTTCCGGAGTTCACGCCGGAGCTCGCTGCCGACATGCGCGTCTCCCTCGAGTTGCTGCTGGCACAGACGTTGGATTCAGACAACTCCGATTTTCAGCGTCTGCTGTTGACCGATACAATTTTCATGAACGGTCGCATGGCAAAATTTTACGGCGTCGATCTGCCTGAAGACGCGCCGTTTCAAGATGTAAAATTCGAACCGGATCAACGCGCGGGTCTCATTTCGCATCCCTTTATTCTGAGCGGATTGGCGTACATGCAGACCAGTTCACCCATTCATCGCGGCGTGTTTATGTCGCGTGGGATCCTTGGGCGAGGCCTGAAGCCGCCGCCGCTCGCAGTCGCGCCGACCGCACCAGATCTGGCACCGAATTTGACGACGCGGGAACGTGTGACGATCCAGACCAGTCCCGCAGTGTGCACGAATTGCCACGGCCTGATTAACTCATTGGGATTCGCTCTCGAAAACTTTGATGCTGTCGGGCGCTACCGGGAAGTTGAAAAAGAAAAGACAATCGATGCGACCGGGCAGTATCTGCAACGCAACGGCGAATTGGTGCGTTTCGCCGGAGCGCGGGAACTGGCAACATTCATGGCCCGCAGTGACGAAACGCAGAGTTCCTTTGCACGGCAGTTGTTTCATCACATGCTGCAGCAACCAATTCTGGCGTACGGACCGGATTCGATCGCGGAACTATCATCGTTCTTCAAAGATCACCAGTACAACATGAAACATCTGGCAGTCGAGATCGCTTGCCGCACGAACGCTCACGGCCGCACACGGACTTCAGAACCCGTTGCCGCGGCGGAAACAAAATAGATATCAGTTTAGGCTCGATTCAATTTACGTAACGCTGACGCGGATCACACACTCATGCACAATCGAAGGCACTTCCTCAAGCATCTGGGAATTGGAGCAGCGGCCCTGCCGTTCATTTCTAACCTGAGTGCCTTTGCAACGCAGGCTGCCTTGAGTTCGCGCAAGCAACGCCTCGTCGTTATGTTCAGCCCAAACGGAACCGTCCCGTGGGATTTCTGGCCGGATGAAGAAGGCGAAACTTTCACGCTCAAGCGGATTCTGGAGCCGCTGAAAGACTTTCAATCACGCATGGTGGTGATGCACGGCGTGTGCGACAAGGTCCGCGGTGACGGCGACAATCACATGCGCGGCATGGGTTGCCTCCTGACTGGCGTGGAACTTTTCCCCGGAAATATTCAAGGCGGATCCGACACGCCGGCTGGCTGGGCGAGCGGCATTTCCATCGATCAGGAGATTGGGAATTTTTTGCAGTCAAAAGCCGAGACGCGCACCCGTTTCGGTTCGCTAGAATTTGGTGTTATGGTTCCGGATCGGGCGGACACTTGGACGCGTATGAGTTACGTCGGAGCCAACAAACCTATCGCTCCGATTGACGACCCGTACCTGATGTTCAAGAAGTTGTACGGACAGGTGAAAGATCGTGAAGTTCTCACCAGTGTGCTCGACAGTGTGCAGCAAGATTTGAAGCGGATCAGCCAAGTCGTGTCGGCAGCGGATCGACATCTCCTAGACGAACACGCAACCTTTGTGCGATCGATGGAAGCCCAGTTGCAGCAATCGCAGGATCAGGGGCACGCGGTCCCGGCGCTGGAACTAGGCGTCAAAGAGGAGAACGACAACATCCCCCAGATCACAAAAATGCAGATGGATCTCCTCGTCAATAGTTTCGTCAATGACTTTTCGCGCGTGGCCACGTTCCAAATTACAAACTCCGTCGGTCAACCGAAAATGCGATGGTTGGGGATTGATGACAGTCATCACGAGTTATCGCATGAGCCCAATGAAAACATGGAAGCTCACGAGAAGCTGACAAAGATCAATACGTGGTACGCGGAACAATTGGCATATCTGGTACGTCGTTTGTCTGAGACGCCGGAGCCGGGGGCTGAAGGATCGCTGCTGGACAACACGCTGATCGTGTGGGGCAATGAACTCGGCCAAGGCAACTCACACACGCTAGACAACCTCCCTTTTGTGATGGTTGGCAACGGCCTAGATTTTGACATGGGCCGCTCGCTCAAGTTTCCGAGTGTCCCGCACAACCGGCTGCTCGTCGCGTTGGCCCACGGATTCGGCCATCACATTGAATCGTTTGGTAACCCAGAATACTGCAAAGACGGTGTGCTAACGGGACTGACCTAGAACCACGTGATCTTTGATTCGCCCAACCATGAAAATAACGGCAACGGTTTCTCACGATCGCAGCACACCGGAAGAAATAATGGTCATTCCGATGCCCTTGGGGGCACGCAGCATGTTCAGCATATTCTGCCTGTGCGGAGCTTAATGGTGCATTCCTGCCGGAGCCAAACGGTTTTCCTGAAATTCCCAACAAGCTTGAATTTTCAGCCGAATTATGTCCCTTTACTCGTAGACGGCTTTGCCTGTTAGAACCGATTCAAAACGCTATGAGTTTCCCTCAGAATTCGTGAGACCCGTGATGAGTCTGAACGTTTTGTTCTGTATTGGTGGTCGTGTTCTGC
>QWQG01000095.1 GCA_003670925.1 Planctomycetota bacterium
CTGGTGCTCAACGCCTTTCGGCATCAACGAATGAATCACGAATCGCGGCATGGCTCTACTGCTGTCTCAGTGGAGTGCTCAACGCCTTTCGGCATCAACGAATGAATCACTGTCAGCGCCGCAAGTCGTTGCGGCACAGTCGGTTGCATGGCGTGTTTTCATGCATCTCTCCACAATTCTCCACCGGCTGCATTCCAGCCCTCCACTTCAAGGTTCAACTAGTCATTCTAACTTGAAAAACTGGCCATTCAAGTATCGCCATGAGTGCGTATTGGCTGCATACCCTTGCTGTACCATGGACTTAAGGAAATTCTGGCAGCAATATCCGCCACCACTTAAAGGTGCTTGATCAGGCAATCCGAAACGTCGAAGCCGGGTCAACCCAGTCGGATTGATCGCCGGTCGAATGCCGAGGCACCTTCGCGGCACATCCAGCACACATCGGCATCACCAGCAGATCATCTTCTTTTTCCATCTCACGATTCAACTCCCAATGCAGCTTTTCCAAAGCCTCCCGATCCAGTCGGCAACGGAAGATACTGTATTGAATCCGCGTCCCATAGCCTTCGAGGATTTTTGCCACCTTGCGCAGGCGCTTGGGATCACGGACGTCATAGGCAATGAGATGCCAGTGTTTGTCAGACATCGGAATGGCTTTCAGGAGTCAAGGGAGAAGTTTTCAGGGGGGGAAGTCCCGACCTGCGACAGGTCGGGCTACGGTTAACGGAGCCGCATTTTTCCGTATTCGCCGGGATAGCCGCTCCATTCTTTCTCAAGTAAGCGACACTCCAGTTCCACAATCCGAGCATATTCGACCGACGTGCCGGTGTGAGGATGTTTGAAAGTTTCGCACAGGCGACCTTCAAACAGCTGGATTGCCTGCTTCTTGCCGGGTTCCGACAGCCACACCTGTCCGGGCGAGATACAGAACAGGCTGCTGTCGTTCCACATCGCTCGATTGACACTGCCAATCAGCGGCATGTCCCAGATCACCGTGCGAAACAGTTCCATCACGTCCAGCACCAGAGGCGGAGCGGCCGATCGCGGCTGATGAAAATAGCCAAACGCCGGTTCAAGCCCGACCGCAATCAGACTGCGATGTACCAGACCATACAGCAGTGAATAGCCGTAACTCAGCAGGCAGTTGAATTGATCCTTCGGCGGATGTTTCGTGCGGCCTTTGGGAATCAGAACATCCTTGGCTTGGTCGGAAATCAGCGAAGGAATCGCCGCAAAATACGCCTTCGCGGCTTGACCCTCGAGACCTCGGATCGTGTCCAGTGATGTCGCCGCTGGCAGTCGGGCCAGAGTCTGACGGATGCGGTCGAGAGAAGCCGTCGTGACATCTCGCCGCGCTTCGTTCCCTCTTGTCGCGCGCATCAGATATCGCAACTGCGATTCGACTTTGGCCTGAACGGTCGTGCGTGTCAGTTCGAGGCAGATCTTTGGATCCGACAATGCGGCGAACTGGCGAATACGCTGACGGACTCGACCGGAAACGGATTGTGTCCCCGCCATGAATTTGCCCCCCATGGAATACCACTGGACTGGAATCCCGCGAGACGAACACAAGTGCAGAGCCTGCGTTGTCATCTGGCCGGAGCCGTGAATCACGACGCTGTCTAGGTCTTCGATCGGTAGCTTCTGGATATCGTCTTCGACCGTGACCACAATCGTATTGGCACTCCTGCCGATACGTGCTTTCGGCGACACGACGTGCAGAGTCTGTCCATGTCGGCGAGCTGGAAACAATTGCATCTGTTCAGGCTTGTTGCGTTCTTCTTCCGGCAGACACACCGGAGCGAGTGAGCATGTGCTGCAAAGTCGCTCGTTGTCGGTGACGGGAGGGCGAAGTTCGGAACGTCGCAATTCGCGGGCTCGTTCGACCGCCTGCCGCAAATCCTCACGGGCGACATCATCGATCGCAACTTTGGCCGTGACGTTGTCTTTGTGGTAGCGAATCCGAGCTTCCGAGACAGGTTCATCCAGAATTTCCGCGATGAGGACGGCGTAGGCGATCGCCTGAATCCGATCACTGGGCCACGGGGACGGCGAATTGTCGGCTTCTCGACGGCAGCCACCTTTTTTGTGTTCGTAGGCGATCCACTGGCCATCCCGTTTTCGCACGGCGTCGGCCTTTCCCGTCAGTCCCCAGGTTTCGCTGGAAACCTGAAACGATCGTTTCTCCGGCGTGATATCATCTTCCGGAACGACATCATCGTGGAGGCGGCGACCGGCATAGACATTGCCATCGGCGACGTAGATCTCTTCCACTTCTTCGAGGTAGAAGAGCCTCTCGCAGTACAGCATGGCATGCAACGCCATAATCCGAATTGGTGGTTCGGATATTGACGCAGGAAGGATTTCGGAGTCGTCAAACGGGAGCGTTTGGCACAAGGTGGAGCAGGATTCCACAAGCGAGTCGTCGTTCGAGCCATCCACGTGGGATTCCGATGTGATTGCTGAGGACTGAGGCACAGAAACTCTCCTAAGAAAAAGTAAGTGACGAATGCGACATTCCGTGACTACAATGCTGCTCCGCAGCAAACTCCGTAGGTTTTGTTTCATGAGCTTCAGCACGATCAGTGGCGGCGGAATATCGCCACCAGGGATCGTTTTTCAGGTATCTTTTTAATTGATGGTGCTTAGATGTCCGTAACGATTCCTCAGGAGTATGCGGCATTTATCCGTGACTCGGTCGCCAGTGGACGTTTTCGTTCCGAAGATGAAGTTGTGTTTGAAGCACTACGGTTGCTGCAACGGCGCGAACAAAAACCGGCAGCATTGCGAGGCGACATTCAAGTCGGTCTTGACGACTTAGATGCGGGTGATGCCAGTGAACTTGACGTGGAAGACATTATTCGACGGGGACGAGAGCGAATGAAAAAGAGCTTGTAGTCCCGGCTTCAGCCGGAAGAGGCGTAAACGCGTAACTCCGCCTGAAGGCGGGACTACGAACGAACACGATCTACGTTTAGAAAATAAAATCGTCCCAACCCAAGCCGTAGTTGAGTACAGGATATTCTCGCCAGTTTTCCATCAGCCATTCGCGGCCTTTTTCTTTCAGGTACCAATGCACGCTGGAGAACGGCCAGTCCTGCCATCTTGCCGTCAGACCATGTTTGACTGGGTTATTGTGAATGTAGTTGAGGGTTGTGCAGTAGTGAGCGTCAGATCTCATGACTCGATCCTGACAGCGATACCAAACAGTCCTGCCTCGCTCTGAGTCTTCGCCATTCCACTCGAACGCCGTTCGTCCGTGAAGTTTCCCGAGCCGTGTGGTCAGAATCTCGATCGAGGCAACCTTCACGAGAATGTGGTAGTGATTCGGCAGCACACACCATGCGGCACATTCGTGCGTTGTTTCCGTGAGCAGTCCCAATAGTTGGTCTTCGAACTCTGTCAGTCGATTTGTAGTTTGAAGAATTGATCTGTGCTCAAAGCAAGTGCCTGTAACAATTCGGAAGCCATTTGGTGCGTCGAGGTGCGGCGGAGAGTGCATTGGAAAGCCGCGATGCTGGCGTTCCTGTACGACGTGTCTCTGCTGTTCCTCTGTCAGCTTGCGATAGCGATACATGTCTGCGGTCATGGCGTTTCCCATGCAGAAAATCCGGCGTGCGCCGGTTCGTAGTTCCGGCTTCAACCGGTGAATATAGCTTCTTTGGCCTCGATTGCCGCCTGAAGGCGGGACTACAAACTGGGCGGGACAGGAGAAATGCGGGGCAGTTGGTGTGAGTCCGGGACGACGGAAAGTGCGGTGATGTTGCCTACAGCGAATGATGTCCCTGAAGACCCCACATGATCCACCCACACGGGAAGCGTCATCTTGCCTTTTTCGTCAAGCAGAAACGTTCGCGATGTAAGTCCTTCGTTCGGGGAAAATGGCGACACCTCATCGACGAGGTGCGTGCTTTCTCCCAACGACAGACCGCCAAATCGTCGAATGTCGTTGTATCGCCGATGCACGACCACATCGCGAATCCGATTTTCCAGGGACGCTCCGGATTCTTCCGACGAGTCGATCCACATCGTGAGTTGGATGTTGCTGAGTAACTGTTGGTAATCGGGACGAGTATTCCCGGATGATCCCAGCGGCTTGCTTTTGACACGCCAAACAGTTCGAAGGACGACGCTAAGGTCTGGTTGATTCAGCAACCCGGCTGTAACTCGGGCTCCGATATGGGCGCGGCGGTCTGTTTCCCCGACCAGCGACAACAGAAAGCCGTAACACGTGGACGGCGGCGGCAGAATTTCTGTTTCCAGATACTCCCGTGCCATACCTTTTCTAAAGCAGGCCACTGGCACACTGACACGAATTCCAAGCATAAATGATCCTGTTTGAGGCCGCAGGTGGATTTGCAGGAGGACGTCTTGGTTTGTAGTCCCGGCTTTAGCCGGAATTGCCGCATGACACGCCGCCTAAAGGCGGGACTACAAACTAGGGGGGGCGGTAAACATTACACCAACGATCAGGCCAGTTTGTTCTTCAATGCCGTGCAAGCGGCTTCGGTAGCCGCTTTGACACCGAGAACTGCTACCTTGAGTTTCTTGAACTCGCGTGACAGTGAATCGTCCACGTCGCCCGTGCCAACGATCAATTCTTCCGGAGCCACATCGCCATTCTGAATGCGTTTCAGCAACGCCAATGCACTGACAGTCTTGCCATCGTCTGGCGTATCAAAGCAATAGAGCAGTCGCGGTGCTGGGTCGTCGGTGATCCGGAAAACGATCACTTCCGGAGAGAAATCAAAGAGGAAACGACCGTGGTTGCCGGCGACGGTCCGCAGGCTTGAAATGCCCTGCAAAGCGACTATCGCCCGCTCTTTTTGTCGAAGCCGTTCGGGTGTCATCGCAATTCCATATTGGTATCGTGTCGCATGAACTTCAGTTCCGTAAGGCACAGGATTCAACGCCTTGCCTTTCGCTGCAGAAGGAGTTGCGCCGGGCGAGGCAGCGTTGAATGTCACGTCTCCAGCCCACGGAGTGATGGACACAGCTCGCGTGATCTCCAGTACTGCTCGACGAACATTTGCGGAGCCGGCCTCGCCTTCTTCCGTCGCGGCATCCGCAGTCATGAAGCCGAGCAGATCGTCATCGATAAACGTGGCCGCCGTTTCGTTTGCCCATCCCTGAAACTTGTGATCCCGCCAGACGTTGGCTCTCTGTCCTTCATCCCACGAACGATTAGTCGCTTCTGAATCGGCCAACAATCGTCGGAGTGCGAATCGGATCGCTTCGGCACTGACTGTGGAATGCGGTTGGCCATGCCAAATCAGTTTTTGGAGAGTGGTGATGTTCCCTTCAGTTTCCGCCCGATTATTGGCGGCTGTTCCATGGGTGGTGATGATGTTTGCGAAAACGTGAATGCTCATAGGGGTTTTCCTGTAGTTAGTGGGAGGACGTGGTTACCTGAGAGTCAGAAGGTTGTTCGTAGTCCCGGCTTTAGCCGGAATCGCACCGCGACGGGCCGCCTAAAGGCGGGACTACGAACGGGGGCGGTCATTCGGTGATAGCTGCTGTCTCGTCCAACGGAAGTTCAATTTCCTTCGCTCCCGTACCGCTGTAGCTGGCGAGTGCAAGAAGCGACAAATCTCTTGTCAGTTGCCATTTCTCCGTTGAAGTGATCCAGGGTAGTACCACGGACCAATGTTCCTGAAGGACAGAGTTCATGCCGGCACGTGACATGAAATCACAAAACGCCTTCCGCAACTGATCCGATGTTTTGGCTCCGGCAAAGAGCAGTCGCCATCTCTCAAACTCTCGCTTCCATTTGTTTCTACGCCCGACTGGATTCTTCTCGTAATCCTTCGCAATTCGACCGTACAGCCTCTTCATGGCTTCATGCACGGCCCGAACAATTGCACCCTCCCCTTGATCCTGCCACATGATTTTCTCGGTCATGGCTTTCAGTCCTTCCTTTTCAAAAAAGAGTTTCATTCGCTTGGGTTTCTTTGAGACAGGGTCCATCTTGGTCATCAGATCTACAAAGCCCTGATACCACGGCTGACCACGAGCCAGGTTTGTGGCTACAAGTGGTCTGACGATGCTGTCCACCCAGAACGATTCTGTTCGTTTGGTGACAACCTTGGCCTTTCCGCGACCGCTGGATTCCTCCACGTCTCGCGACACGATCCGTGGGCGCAGTTCATTCATCGCAATCGAGAATTGGTTCAAGCATTCTTCTCGTCCGGCCGGGACAGTAATCGTGTCGACTCGCGACTTTTGCTGCGACGCCCACGGAGTTGGCTGAAATGTTACCGCGTGGCACGTGGGCAGTGCCGCTTTGTGCGTTTCCGTCTTTGCCCGAATTCGTAGTTGTGTTTGCAGTGCCGCATCACTGGCAACCGTTATCTGACACTCCCGCGTGGTGGTGGGTGTCATTGCCTGCCGTACAGCCGGAAACGTCGTAAGGTCAACGACGTCAGGGACCAGCAAAACGCCACATCCTCGGTTGATTGACAATGGCAGACAGCCGATCAGCGCGAAATACAAGGGCAGGATAAGTGCAGGTACATCTTTCAGTTTTGTGGGGCCAGCGAAAGCGTTGTGTCTTACCACAGCTCCTGGACAAAGCGGCCCAACCACTTCGATCGCCTTGTCGGACAATCGTCCCTTGTTGTCGGTCAGATCCTTCCATCCATTCTGATGCTTGTACGACATACATGCCTTGAATTCGTACTGAATCGATTTCTTAGGGTCCTCGTCCGGGTTGTAACTCAGGGGCGTTGCGTTCTTCGCAAGCTCTCGCGTCAAGCCGTGCTGCAGAAACGTCAAAGTGATTCCTTGCTGCAGATAGGCTCGGATCGGGTGCGAAGGCGGAGTCTTTTGATATTGTCCGGGCAGGAAGAACAGGTCTTCTTTAGTTTGAAACGAATACAGAAACAGTGCCTTCAGCCACTCTGCTGCATTTTCCGCTTCGCCAAACTCCAGCGTGATAGACTGCTCAGTGATCATCCACGGCGGCTTTTCGTTCGTCCATTTTCCGCCCGGACAATCAACGGCTTTCCATTGTTTCGCCCGGACGTCGCGTTCCATCGCTTTCAGACTGCACGCAAGTCCTCCAAGACCTGCACGATGTAGCATCGACATGCCTGGCGCAAACAAGTTGAGCGTGAGAATCGACGGAGCTTTTGTTTTCACTGTTGCTGCCATTGTGCACCTCTCTGTTTGTCGTAATAAATCGATCCCTGCGGGGCGACTAGGAAACCGTTCGGATCTTTCCAGGTTTTCCAATCAGGATGCCGGGGTTGTGGCATTGGAATCGCCACTGGCATGAATTCCGAAGTGTCCCGCCGACACCGCTCCGCATCTTCTCCGGCCATGACAACTGTGACGCCCGGGGATGGATCGCGTACGGAATCGACCTGCGTGATCGGCCCACCGTCGAGCCATGAACTCGAGCCAACGTTTGGCACTTCACCTGCAGCCAGCAACTGCCACGCGGCTGCGAGATTCTGCTGGCTGATATTGTGGCTACCTAAAGCCGCCAGCCACGACCGTGTCAGGTTCGGCCAATCGGGGAATGTTGTCTGGTCGTAAGGCAATTCTCGCAATTTTCCACTGTCATCACGCGGTTCAACGATGATAAACGGCATTGTTGGAGGGCTGGACGCGCCGTTCTCTGGTGGCACGGCGTGCCGATTCAGGCGACCCAGCCGCTGAATCAATGACGGAACCGGCGCAGTTTCTGTGATCAAGAGCGTAGCCGAAATATCCAGACTCATTTCGGCAACTTGGGTACAGACGGCAATACAGCCGTCGCCGACCGACTTGCGATCAAAGGCACTGATGACGTCCCGGTGCTGTTTGACTCGATCCTCGTAACGAAACCGACTGTGATAAATCAACGGGTGGTATGCGGCGAACTCATCTGCGACTTTCATCGCTCGATCGACAGTATTGCAGATCCAAAGAACTCGTCCGCCCGCTTCGATTTCCTTTCGAGCACGATTCCAAACGTTGTCGGCAGATTCCTGATAATATCGAGGCAGTGCTTCCAACAATGGCGGCCCTGGAATGACACAAAGTTCTTCGTTTTCGACTGCGAGAATGGTTTGCAGTGCCTTCAATCTGGGTTCGGGCAGGCTCGCGGTCATTAGCAAGACTTTCAGGCCGCGAAGATCTGCAAGAAATCGCAGCAGACAGCCAAATAGCTTCTCGTCGTATGCGTGAATCTCATCGAAGACAAAGGCCGACTGTGCCAAGGCAGGCCAGGCATAGAGCCCACGCCTTTGGTTCTGCATAATCCCGAGTACTGTATCCACGGTGCAACAGACGATCGGGGTCGACCATGAGTTCAATGACTGAATCCGAAGCAGGGCGTCATCATCGTCGCTTTCAACAGCGTCCAAGATCATCTTCAAGTCGATCACGGAACGACTGTGAAAGAGTTTGGCTCCCAGCTTCGACTGGTGGGTCGTTTCGTCAAACAGATATCCCCGGAACCCTTCCGTGGCTGTGCCCGTCGTTGGATAGGAAAAGAACACACGTTTCTGCGGACATTGCCGAGCCGCCCATAACCACGCCGCAACTGTCTTTCCCGATCCGCAACCGGCATTGACCAGAGTCACACGATGTTCGGATTTTGCAATCTGTGATTGAAACGGTCGTTCAGCGGCACCGTTGAGCCGCTCACCGACAAGTTGTTCCAGATCTTCAGGCTCCGGACGAATGCTAAGCGTCTCATGAATCCAGTCTGCCTGTCCGGCATTGTCAATGCGCCGTTCCGTCAATGCAGAACCCGCAACGTCGGCAGAGACCACACACGCCTTCGCGGCTGCACACAGCCGGTAATCCTCCCGGTTCATGTTCTCGTGTCGAGCAACGGCTTGAGTGATTTCACGATGAATCAAAGAAATCGTGTCCTCTGGGTCTCCCGCGATGAAGAGCAGATCCTCAGCACTGACGGAAAAATCGCCAGCGAATCGAGTGATCTCCGCGAGCCACTTTTCGACCGCACTAAAATCAGGATGCTCGTACATGACTTTCATTGATGATCCGGCACCATTCACAGGGGCTGGTGGCGTTGGGCGATTCGTGGATGGATGGTGTCCGCAGACACACCAAGCCACGATGTCAACATCCGCAGGGTTCGTAAGAATTTGTCGCATCCATGACTGAACATGCGGCTTTTGCAGCCATGACCAGGAAACCCATTCATGTCGCAGACCCTGTCGAAAGTCGTATGCCCTTCGTTCAACTGCACGTAAAATCAGACCTTGAAAGTGATCGTTCGCTTTGCCGACGTCATGAACCGCAGATGCAACGGAGGCGATTCGAATGAATCGTTCTTTCTGATCCAGATCGATCCTGAACGCAGCCAACATGTCGCTGGCTGTTACTCGTAAAATCGACAAGGATGCCGCATGGACGGCTTGCAGATGCCCGAGGACTGTTGCTTCGTGAGGAACATGGTCGTTGTCCGACTTTATGCTCTTTGCAAGTAGTTGTTGATGTTTGGTCATTGGTCTTTGTTACTTGGTGGCCGGAGTTCCCCAAGGGTGTGGATTGCCGCCTGAAGGCGGGACTACAAACTTCGCCGCCACAAACACTCCGCACCCCATATGCCGTCTGCCGCCGATGCCGATTTCTTGGAGGGTGATGGATTCGCTGGCGAGCAGACCTTCGAGGATGACTTCGAAACCGACGACTTCTTTGTCGCGAATTCTGATCGTGCGGCGTTTGCCGATGGTCAGAATCACTCGTTCACTGATTTCCAGTGCGTCCTGTTGCCTTCGGACAGCCTGGGAAAATGTTTCGGCGTCTTGAAAACCTTTGATGGTGACAAGGCGGCTACGAAGAACAGTCGCTGGTTCTAGACCTTGGACTTTGGGTACTCCGAGTCGCACTTGACGGTCGCCAATGGTGACAGTCTTCCCCGCCAGACCCACAAGATCGCCGATGCGTTCCTGCGGCGTCTGAATCTTGATCGTGCTCCAAGGCATCAGTTGCAGCATCCTGTCGCCGATCTGTCGGCCTCGAATCGGGTGCACAGCGATGCCGTTCTCCGAATGCACAGTCGATAATGCACGGGACAGGCCAGCGTACAGATGATAGCCGTGATCGACGGCAATCGCCGAGGTTGAGAAGACAGGGAATTCAAGGTCTAGTTGCACGGGAAGTTCCTAGTTTTTAGTTTCTTCAATCGTTCGTAGTCCCGGCTTCAGCCGGATGAGTTCAGTTCCGCCTGAAGGCGGGACTACGAACCGGGATCGACCGCTGCGACAAACTCAATGTATCGTGTCAGCATCCTGCGAAGGTCGTTTGTAATCTCTTCCACCAATGCCTGCGGTTCCAACACCGTTGCGTTCGGGCCGAAGCTCATGATCCAGCGTTTGATCTCCTGAGTGTCGGGCAGCTGGAATTCGGCGATCAGCGAGCCATCCGGCTGTGGCGTCAGTTGCTGGCTGCCGTGCCATTTGGATTCCTGCACGTAACGTGCGACGTCGCGGGCGAAATGGATGTGGATGCTTTGCAGCTCCGTTGAACCGCTGCGAAAGACTCCGAAGCTATGTTCTAGCCATTCAGCGAGGTCGAATTCGTGCGGAACCGCTGCAGGGAGTTTCGTCGAATGCACGTCTTCAATCCGGTCCATCTTGTATGTGCGAATCTCGCCGCGACGACTGGACCACGCAATCAGATACAAACTGCCTCGGTGAAAGACAAATCCCTGAGGATACACTTCCTGCTCGACGGGCTCGGTGGCACGATCCGATTGGTACACGATCAGGGACACGAGGTGATCTTCCACGGCCACCATTAGCCGATCAATCAGTTCGCTGCGTTTTGTGTAGTCGCTTGAACCCACCGTGGTTGCATGAAGAGAAGCGGTCATTTTCTTCAGGTAGTTGATCGCAGTAGGCCCGAGGGCTCCGCGAATTTTGCTGAAAACTTTTTGCTGACCGTCGCAAAACGGTGTTCCTGCCAATGGTTCCAGAAACTGTCGTCCCATATAGATTGACAGCAGATCGGTAATCGTGAACCCGAAATTGTCCTCGAAGCCTTCGACTCGCCAGCGTTTGACGCCGCGATAGCCGACGGACTCGCAAACGTTGAATCCGGCGCA
>QWQG01000016.1 GCA_003670925.1 Planctomycetota bacterium
CCCGGATTGGCCGCGCGATTCTTATGGAGTTGCTTCGCGGCATCCTGCGCAGTCTCAAACTGGGCGGCTGTCAACAGCCCGCATTGATTGAGAAGCGACAAGAACTCCGTGATATGCAATTCCACCATGGTCGTGTTCTAACCTCTGATCGCCAAGATTTCCACATCAACAGCCTATTTGGAGAGGGTGATTTGTAGCTCCGTGCCAGCGACCAGTTCGCTGTCTCAACAGCGGAACACTGAAGGGTATTTGACGCGATGACGTGATGATGCTGTGGGTTACAACATGGGCGGGAGGAAAACGGGCAACTCTGAAGCTTACGCATTTGGATTTTCAGAAATTAAGGCGTATTTTGCCCAAGTTCTCGGGAACGCAGCGTTGCCGCTTCGACGGCATCAATCAGCGCGGCACGGACGCCACCCTGTTCCATCGCGTGCAGACCGGCGATCGTTGTGCCGCCAGGACTCGTGACTGCATCTTTCAAAACCCCGGGATGTTGGCCTGTGCTGAGCAGCATTTCTGCCGCGCCGGCCAAGGTCTGCGCTGCTAGTCTCGTCGCGGTTGCCCGCGGCAGTCCCATTTTTACGCCGCCATCGCTCAAGGCTTCAATCATCTGAAACACATATGCCGGTCCACTGCCACTTAACCCTGTCACCGCATCTAAAAGTGGCTCAGGCACCACTTCCACAATACCTACCGTGGCGAGCAATTCGCTGATCATCCGGGCATCGTCGGCAGTCGCGGCAGAACCCGTCGCCAGACCAGATGCTCCGCGCCCGATTAGGCATGGCGTATTTGGCATCACTCGAATCACATGCGTCCCTGCTGGCAATAATTGCTCAAGCTTGGCGATGGAAATGCCAGCTGCAATCGAAACAACAAGCGGCGGCGATTGACTGCCGGACTTGATGGCTGCAGCCAAAGGTTGAATGGCATCGTGCATGACCTGTGGTTTCACGGCCAAGATAACGACGTTCGCTCCCTTGACAGCCTCTGTTGCCGAATCACACAATTGGACACCAGCACCTGCCTTGGCTGCAAAAGCTGCACGCGATGTCTCAAGCGGATCGTATCCGTAAATCTGCTCAGACCTGAGTAACTCGCGCAAAAACCCAACCGCGAGAGCTGTTGCCATTTGCCCGGTACCAATAAACGCAATTTTTTGAGCCAACCAGTTCATTTGATTTCTGCATTATGCAAGACAGGATTGATGATGTTCTCACGGAGGATATGTCCGCGATTATAGGGCAGGATGCCGCAAATGTTTAGTCTGCCCGCTACTTGGGCCTGCGCAGCGGATAACGCAGTCACAGATTCGCATCGTTCTTTGATTTCCACCGCGTGGTTTGCATGCCGATCAGATTGAACCCTTGTTTGCCTTTTCAATCCTCAACCCTTAACAACTTTGTTTTCAGAAACTCGGAGGCCGCATCCCGTGATCGTTGAGGAAAGGAATGCGGCACCGTAGCTGTCACCGACCTCAATTCGGTTTCTGCAGAAAATAGGCTATAGACCGCCCCGGCAGAGTCCATGACTTCTCGAACGCCTGCCGCGGCAAAATCTTCGTCATCCTCAGCCACACAGGCCATGAACGGTAGCGGCCCCATGACGCGTTCCAGATGTCGCCGGATGTGAGCCTTTCGGATCTCCAAGTCTTTGATCGTCTTCACCACAGATCAAAGGCCACATCGTCGGATAACTTCTTCATGCCGCACATATCGACAACGCACGCGAACGTTCGCGGGACCAACTTGTTCGCCATCAGCGTGACGTTTCCACCGCCGGAACCTCCAGTGCAGAAGAGTCGATCGTCAGCGAATGCAAAGTGTTTTTTGTCCAGCGCGTCGCGGACATGCCAGAGACTCCGCAGGGCGTCCAGTGCCTGAAGGTACCCGAAATCGTACGGCTCAGGGCCATTGACTGAATCTGCTAGCCCACTCCCTAGTTCGACTGTCCTATATCCGTCTTCGTTCTAAGTTAAGTGGAGCGATGCGATTATGGCGTTTCCAGTGATAAAGCCGCGCTAGTTGATTACGCTTCAATCGTGTCGCGACGCGGAGCTTTAGGCAAAAACACAAGTTTCTCGAACACAATCGGGCGACTTGCATGGGCTCCACTCACTTGTCCTGTTTGGCGGCCCTCATGGCCATCTTTGTCAAGGAGGCTGCTTGCAGGGCGAGAATTCAACTCAGAATATCGTGCAGCACATGTCCGTGGACATCAGTCAAACGGCGGTCGATGCCGTCGTGTCTTACCGTTAACCTTTTGTGATCGATCCCCAGCAGGTGCAGCGCAGTTGCGTGGATGTCATAGACCTGCGTGGGGTTGTCACGGTCCAGTGGTTTGTAGCCCCATTCATCGGACGGGCCGTAGCTCACTCCGCCACGAATTCCACCACCGCATAACCAATTTGTAAATACGTACGGGTTGTGATCACGTCCTTTGCTGCCCTGGGTCGATGGCATGCGACCGAACTCCGTCGTCCATAAAATCAGCGTGTCATCCAGCAGTCCGCGTTGTTTCAGATCCCTGATCAACGCCGCCGTTCCAATCGCCATGCCCATCGCTAGTGGTTTGTGATCACGTTCAATGTCTTCGTGGCTGTCCCAATTCCGCCGAGGAAATCCGTTGTCATTCCCGGACCAGATCTGGATAAACCGTACGCCGCGCTCCAGCATCCGCCGCGCGATCAAACACTTGCGACCAAAGTATTCCGCTTCCTCCGGGATGTTGATTTCCGCAGGGTAGACGGTATCCGGCTTATCGATGCCATACATTTTGAGGGTGGCTTCCGTCTCGTCCGCAAGATTGAAAACCTCAGGCGCACTCAATTGCATTTTTGCTGCAAGTTCGTACGAACGCAGGCGGGCTTCCAGCCGCGAATCGCCGGGGCGGGTGCGGCGATAAGACTCGTTCAGCAATCGAAGCAGTGACTGGCCGTCTGTTTCCGCACGCGGCGTCAAAAAATCAGCAGTGGCATTCAGATCTTCAATCGGCGTCTTACGCTGCGGGAAGATCATCGTGCCCTGATGACTGGCGGGGAGAAATCCGGAACCCCAGTTCTTCGGCCCGTTGCTGGCGAACCCTCGATGATCCGGCAACACAACAAAAGTTGGAAGATTGTCGTTAAGCGAACCCATCCCGTAACTAATCCATGATCCGATTCCCGGAAATCCAGGCCGATCAAATCCGGTGGCCTGCAAATAAGTCGCCTGACTATGCACACCAGTCTTGCCCACCATGTTGTGCACAAACGCGATGTCGTCGACCCAGTCTCCGAGCGGGGCCACGACTTCACTCAATGCCTTGCCGCATTGGCCATACCTCGAAAACTGAAACGGTGATTTCATCCACGGACCAAGGCCATCCTGAAAAGCCTCGACGCGTTCGCCAAAGTCCGATGACTCGCCGTGATGTTTCTCCAACTGTGGTTTGTGGTCCCACAAATCGACATGACTTGCCGCTCCCGCCATGAACAACTGAATGATGCGTTTAGCCTTCGGCGGATGGTGGAGCACGCCGCGCAGGACTCCCGCATCGATGTTGCCCATTGTGGAGTGCGACGCGACCGTCGATTCATGCAGCATGATGGCCGCGGCCAGAGACGCAAATCCGTGGCTACTCGAATCAAGAAATTGACGGCGATTGAGAGTCATGTGAAAGGCCAGATACTCGTCGCAAGGTGGAGTGGTGAATTGCAGGCAGCTGGTGCGAAGTATACCGTCACGGGCGGCCATAATGCGAATCCGAATCGCGTCGGCGAGCGGCATGCGTCAGCTTTACGGGATGCGACACTTTTCTGGTTCAGCTGAGCTTTGTGACAGAATGGCCGTGATCGCGGTCGGCTCACGTCGCCACATGCCAGATTGGGGCAAATTCTACATCAAATTCCTCGTTTTGATGCTCAGATATTCGTTGATCAGGCGTTCAGTCAGCAGATCCGGGGGGGTGTCAATGAGCATGATACCGGCTTCACGAAGCGAAGCTGCTTCATGCGATTGTCCTGTAAGAATCTGCGCGGCTGCAGCGGTATGAAATGCGTCAAGGTCGGTTTCTGGGACACGATTTGCCATCGCCCGCAAACCCACATCTTGTAACAGAACGCACAAAGGCAAATAAGGCAATGAACGGAGTTTTAGGCTGTCGCCGATCACACGCAACTGGAGTTCGTCGGTCACAAACGTAATCAGCACCACAAGCGCACGTTTGCGCTGCACGGTTGTCAGATACTCCAACGCGAGGCTGTAGTCGGATGCATGTGGCGATGCCTGAAGATCGTAGGTCGATCGCAGAATCGCTTGAATTCCCGGTTTGCCTCGCACCGGGCGAATGAAACGTTCAATCCGATTGGAGAACGCGAGCAGCGAGACATTGTCGCCTTGTCCCAACGCGATGTCACTGAGCATGATGGCTGAGTTGAGCGCGCGATCAAGATAAGAAATACCATCGGTTTCGTTCCGCATAAAGCGCCCGCAATCGATCATGATGACAATATTTTGATTGCGTTCGACGTTGAATTCGCGGCTGATGAGGGCGCGCTGGCGGGCTGTGGCTTTCCAATCAATCTGCCGAATTTCGTCGCCATAACGAAATTCGCGGAGACGTTCAAATTCACGCCCTTGGCCAGGCATCCGTACCATCCGCACACCGATTTCGGACAGCCGATTTTGGCGCGACATGAGTTCGTATCGATAGACGGCGCGAATGTCAGGATAAATCCGAATGGGTGTCACAAGCGGTCGTATCTGTTGACGACACCACAGACCAAGGCGTGTCGGATAGCGAAGATGTACGGCAAGCATTTTGGATGCACCGCGACGATTCGGCGTCACGGCATACGGAATTCTAGATTCTCTATGTGGCGTGAGGTCAATTGTCTGGGGCAACTGATCCACCCGGCAGAGCGGCCCTGGATCATCATGGAGACTCAGACGAAGCAACGCATGTGAGTGATTGCGAACGACGAGCGACGCGGGGTTGGATGCTCCGACGCTCAGCACTTCGGAAATCTCACGACGCACATCGAGCTGATCCGGGCCTGGGCTGATTAGCAGATCGACACATGCGACTGCGACCAAGACCAGATTGAGGAGCAACGCAAAGTCCGCGACGTTGCGATCAATGCTCGAAAACATGAGCGGGATCGCCAGAAATGCGGCTAGCAGCACGAGTCGCCGGGTCGGAATCATGACCGCGGTGCCTCAATGCTGTCCATAATATCCCGGATTGTTTCATCCGGCGTTGTGCCTTCCAGTTCGGCCTCCGGTCGCAGCCGCAGGCGATGTCGCAAAACCCACGGAGCCAGTTCTTTGATATCGTCCGGGGTCACAAAATCGCGACCGCGGCAGGCAGCCATGGTCCGCGCCGCCAGCAGCAAATTTATGCCAGCTCGCGGGCTTGGACCAATGGAAACCGATCCCCACGAACGCGACGTATCAAGAATATCAACAATATATTTTAAAATTTTGGGTTCGATAATCACCTGACGCACGACTTGCTGGATCTCGAGCACATCGGCGGCGGCCATCACAGGGTGGAGGTCAAAGTCAGACAGGCGACGCGGGTCGCGCCCGGCAGCATAGTGTCCAAGGATTTCCAATTCGTCGGCCGGCGGCGGATAATCCACCAGCAACTTGAACATGAAGCGATCCACCTGCGCTTCGGGAAGCGGATAAGTCCCTTCGTGCTCAATCGGATTCTGAGTCGCAATCACCAGAAACGGACGTTTCAGAATATGCGTCTTGCCATCCACGCTGACCTGCGCTTCCTGCATGACTTCGAGTAATGCCGACTGTGTCTTAGGAGGCGAACGATTGATTTCGTCGGTCAACAAAATATTGGTGAAGACAGGACCTTCGTTGAAACTGAATGCCTGCTGCTTCAGATCATAGATGCTGTGACCTGTCAGGTCGGACGGCATCAGGTCGGGTGTAAACTGCACTCTCCGGAATTGACATGACACGGTCTTCGAGAGCACGTTGACGAGCAACGTTTTTCCTAGACCCGGTGGTCCCTCAATCAACACGCTGCCTTCGGCAAAGAGCGCAATGACTGTACCTTCCACGAGTTCCAGTTGACCAATGACGACTTTACCAATCTGTTCGACTACGGACTCGAACAGATGTTTGACTTCACTAAGTTCCATTGTTGACGATCTGCCAAGAAGTGTTTGGTGTGAATGATTCTTGCATGAAAATTTATGGCATGCACCGCAGGGTGCGGATCAGCACGTGTAAGAGTCGGGTTCCTAGTTTATCTAGGTGTTCTTCCAGATCAAGGAAATCATGTGGCTTTCTTCTCTCGAGTGCCGGAGAGGCGATGCTGGAAGGCGGCCAGCCAACGCAGACATGCCGCCGTTTTTTCGGGCGCGAGATGCACGGCTTCCGCCAACATGTGCGCTTCGGCGAGGCGGTCCCGGACTTCAGCAACATTCATCCCCGTCCGTTGGGCCAGAGCCTCCGGCTGATCCAGACGCACAATGCTGCCATACCGACGGCGCAACTGACTGCGGATGTATTCGAGATAACTACGAATCACGGCACCGCCGTCGTTCAGTCGATATTGGAGGTTCCCCACCGCTCGAGCACTTTCAGTCAGCGACCGTCGCTGAAGCGTCGAAACTTCCTGCGCCGGGCCAAAGCGATAAAACGCCAGCCAGATCCCGAGGACGGCAACTAGCACCAATTGCAATGTTCCAATCCGCAACGAAGGACTCAACAACACACCAGTCTGAGCATACGCATCGCTGGCGTTGAAATACTCGCTCAACACAATCGGCGTCTGCTGATTGGACATTTCGTTACCGTGGAGATAACCGCGTTCGACCAGACGCACGGCCAAGCGTCGGGAACTTCGGGACAGCATGCTGCGGTTCGAGAAAATATCCGGGCTGGAACACGCGACGACGCGCCCACTTCCCATCGGCCACGTCGCCACTTCAACACGATCGGACGTTGAGGATACAAGTGTCTCCGTCGCCAGATACGACGGGACTTCGAGGTCAGCACTGGAATTCCATTCCACTGCACCGTCGACCAGATCGCTGGACGCATCGACGGTTTCGCTAGGTGTTGAAAACTCTTTCAATTCCTCCTGTGATGTTTCAAGTCCGGGTGCCGGGGTCAGGCCCGGTGTTTTCTTCTTCAGCATTTCGTCGCGCGAACTGATCGGATTTTCGTCATTTTCATCGGTGACCACCGGCGGTGTGGATTGGCTTGAGGCCTGAGCCGCATGCGGTGGTATGGCATCCATCTCCAGTTCCGACGCTGACTTTGTCGGTGCCTCTGCCTCCGTCTCAGCGTCCCCGGAGTCACCAGCGTCCCCAGCTTCGGCTGGCATCTCCGCCGGACCAGCGGGTGTGACAGGAACTGTGAGCGGCATTGTGGGTGTTGCCGTCGTGGGATCGGACAAAAGCCGTGGCGTCGTATGAATCCCCAGCGATCTCATTTCGCACTCTGGATCATCCCAATTTGGCGCGAAGACGAGTGTGCCGCCACCATAGACAAATTCGTACAACTGACTCTGTTCCTGATCGTTCGGATATCGATCCGGCGAAGTCAGCACAAGGCACGCCCGATCTTTGGGAACGACGAACAGCGCATCACGCTCGACCCGGGGAAAAAGCTGGCTGAGCGTTCGATAAAGTCCCAGCGTGCCATCGACAGTCGTGCTGTACGAATCCGACGCAGAACCGTCTTCGCCCGGCAACCACCAAAACTGCAGGATCACAAGTAAAGCTGCAGTCAGACCCCAGAAGGTGTCAGACTGCAGTAATCGGCGCTTCTTCTTCATGGAAGGCTCCCTGAAAACTGGTCAGACACGATGCAAACATTTCCGCTGTCGGATTTCGTCGTCCGAAGTACACAAGTTCAAACTGCATTGCAGTCGTGAGATATCCTTCACGTTTGTCTCCGCGGCGCCAAACCGAACGTGCGTAATCACGGTTCGTGAGGCCTTTGCGATATCGGATCAGCCCCGCGCGTTCAATCCAGCTCATACTGCCCAGCAGCAATTCGCGAATCGCCGCGCGGTAGTTGCCGGTCGATGCAAACTGGATCGCACGGGATTCGTAAGTCGAAGCCGCCAGTTCGCCCGGCGGCGTCGTGACGTCGGAGAGTATGTCTTCTGAATCTGACAACAGACCCTCCCGATTCCGCTTCTTGGCGTCCGTCGATTTCACGATCATCGCGGCGATCACGATCAGCACCATCACAATGACAACGATGACCGCGATGACAAACACGTTTGCCAATCCGCCCAGACCGAAATTCCAGTCCCAATTGCCTGATGGTAGATTGGCGGGCTGCGCAGGTGTTCTCGCAGGTTTAGGGCCGCTGAATCCGCTGAACAGCCAGCGAAAAAAATTACCGATCGCGCCAAAGACGTCACCGATCCTGTCCCCCAACCATCGCAGCGCGCTGCCTAAAAAGCCTTTATCAACGTCGGACTCCGGCGACTTCTCGAGCACCGTGCGTCGCACAGACCGAAATTCATTGCTGTTCATGACCTGTTCACCGACCTGATCAATCTGCGAACCGTCCATCGGACCGGATTGCACGGCAGCCGCACGCACTGACGTAGTGCCCCCCAACAACATCGCCAGCACGATCATCAGACTCCATCCGCCACGCGGGGTTGTCGTCACGGAAATTGCGGAGCCATCCGGACGAAGTCGTGCGATGCAGGAACCGATGGGCAAAATGGCTGAGCTGTCAGATGCTTCGCGGACAATATGAAAACTCCCTCGCTTCATACGGCCAACTCCTCAAGACGTGCGGCTTCAACGCCAAACTGTAGCTGCAGGTCCCAGCATTCGTTCCGGATTCGCTGATCAAGATAGCAGAAAAACCACGCCAGTCGAATTACGGGATATGGCAGCCAGATGGTCAGCTGGATCGCTGTCAGTACTTTGGGGTCGTCATAGAGCAATTGAGAAAACACATCTCCCGTGCTGCGAGAACTGTCCAATGCAATTTTGAAGAAGATCGGCGAATTGAAAAGCGTCGTCGCCAGAAAGTCCAGAATCAGAAACAGCCCGAACGACAGCACCGCCCAGAACACCATCAGTCCCATCAGTCGACCCAGATTTCGGCTGTAGCCACCGCCGCCTGCCAGCCAACTAAGTCGCTTGGTGACGCTGTTGACAGGTGCCTGTTCTAGCAACAGAACTTCCGGCATGTGCCCGGCGTATGACGTCACAAAAATCGACGGAAACACAAAACAGAATCCGGTAATGGTCTGCATAAACCGCATGACAAAACTTAACAGCAACCACGCCCAAAAACGCTTTCGCCACGCTTTCAATGACGCTCGCACCGAAATCGGAACGCCGAAAACCTGCGGTCCGATGCAGGCGACCAACAATGAACTAAAGACGGAACTAAAAAACAAAAAGATGACGATGGACCATAACAGCATCCCCGCTGCTACGGATGCCAGTAGCCAGACCAGAACGCACGACGGCACCGCACAGATCAGCCACAATCGAAACAAAGGTCCGGAAAACTCCCGCGCAAACACAAATGCCAGGTCCAGACACCCGCCCATTGAACGACGTTCGACAGTCACGATACATTCTTCAACCTTCATCTGCGGTGCCTCCTCGACCGGCAAACGACAGGTACGAAATCACCAGCAACCACAGGCAGGAACCCACCAGGTATTTGATGCCTGCGGAAATCGGTAACGGCGAAAAATAGCCTTCCAGCATCGCGGCAATGGCCAGCATCGCACCTGCTCCCAGCGCCAGTTTCAAAGACTCCACGCCATGGTGTCGCAATGAATCCATGCGTGTGCGTTGCCCCGGAAACAGGATTCCGTGCGCCAACACAAAGCCACCGCCGCCGGAAATCACGATCGCCGTAAGTTCAAATGACCCGTGCGAAATGACGAAGCTGAAAAAGTTCTCCGTCGTTGGAGGACCGGCAGACAGAATGTACCCGGTGACCATGCCGATCGAAATTCCATTGGACAGCAGAATGAAGCAGGTTCCCAAGCCGATGAAGGCTCCCAGCGCATACGCCTGAAACGCAATTCCGGTGTTGTTCTTGACATAAAATCCTGCCATCGCCGATCGCTGTCCGGCGTATTTCGCATCCATGTCCGCATAAAGCTCCTCGCCAAAGTTCTGGCTCGCCGCCTCGAGCGATTCTTTTCCCGCAATCATTTCGGCAACGTCCGGCCGCTGCCAGGCCACCAGTGTGGATACCAGAAACGGAATCAGAAACAGTGCCAGGGCAAGAGAGAACGCTCCAATCCGACGACGAAAGGTCCTTGGAAAATCGTACGCAAAAAAATCCCAGATCACCGACAGCGATTTAGGTGCCGATCGGTACAACGCATTGTGTCCCTGCGCCACCAGATCATTCAGGTACTGTTCGAGTCGTGAGCCCCATTCCCGCGACTGCACCAAGGAAAGATCGTAACAGATGGATCGGTACAGCCGTGACAAATCTGACACGTCACTGCTCGCCCATTGAGGCTGTCGGGTTGCCCGCAGCCGCGAAACCAGCGTCTCAAATCGCTGCCAGTCCGATCGACGCTGTCGAATGAAGCGTTCACGGTTCACGGCCACCCCTTCCTCTGTCTGCGGCATCATCTGCCAGGAAGTTGGAAAGTTCCGAATTGACAAAGTCGGCTGTTCTGGCCGCGAAGCGTTTCGTCTGGTACGCGACAACGGGGGTTGGGCGCTCCTCGCTGCTGTTTTTTGCGAGGGACTTTGTGCCTTCCGGATTCTCAGCAAACGTCTTTAAGACGCGCAGCAGAAACATCGTGTGCCGAAAACCCTGTGTGCGAAAAAACGTATGCGGATTACGAGGGTCCGGCTGCGGATCGACGTAGCCCAGTCGCTTCCGCAGCGCTTCGCTCAAAGGTCGAGAAATCTCTTCGCGTCGTGCTTCTGAAATGATACGATCGGATTCGAATAACCGTTCGATCAC
>QWQG01000068.1 GCA_003670925.1 Planctomycetota bacterium
CATCACGACGCAACTCTTCCACCAGAGTTCGTAGTGATTCCAACTGCTGATCAACCGGATTCCATTCCAGATGTATGGCACTCATGGACGCAAAAACTACGACATCTCAGAAATCTATGCCAGAGCAGTTTCCAAATGCCCACACCTTCGGCGAATATTTACCCTCCGTAGCCGTAAGTTCTGACAGGCTTGGACTTAGAACTACAGTCCCGCAGATTGGTGTTCCTGAAACGCACACAGTCCTTGGTCACAGCAGGCTACGGCACGTGCTCCAAGGGGTTGTTTTCCAAAAGGCTGTTTGTCGCCCCAAAATGATAAAACTGGAGTTTTTCCGACCTTAGGCGCGGCATTGACCATGCTTTATCCAATCCAATACACTTGCGGGGCTTTGACTTACGACAAAACTGCCATTTTTCGATCCGAGTCGATCGTGCTGCCGCTGGGGTGGCCTGCTGATTTCTGCCCGGGTTTAATGATGTCTCACCTAGAATCTCAGGACGATTGCGCGACATGGAGTTTCTGGAAAAAGTAGGCGACTTCTTTGAAGTTGCCAGCGGGAAGCTGGTACGCGGCATCACGACGCTGTTTGGTTCGTCGAACGAACGTCACATTAAGCGTCTCGGCTTTGTGCGCGACAAACATGGAAATACAACAATTGTTCCCGGTTCGATGCTTGACCGCATCAACACCTTGGAATCTGAATGGCAAAAACTCTCCGACGACGAGCTGCGTCAAACTGCCGCGCGTTTCCGCGCGCGGTTGCTCAAAGGCGAAACATTGGAAGATTTGATGCCGGAAGCGTTTGCAGCTGTCCGCGAATCGAGCCGTCGTTTTCTCAAGATGCGTCACTACGAAGTGCAGATGATTGGCGGTTATATTCTGCACCGAGGCATGATTTCCGAAATGGTAACTGGCGAAGGCAAGACGCTGGTGTCATCGCTGCCAGCTTTTCTGAATGCGCTGGTCGGCAAAGTCCATGTCGTCACAGTCAACGACTACTTGGCTCAGCGCGATATGGAATGGATGGGACCGATCCATTTGAATCTGGGTCTTACGGTCGGCGCGATTCAGTCGAACATGTCATCGTCCCAACGACAGGTGCATTATGCCTGCGACATTACGTACGGCACGAGTAATCAATTTGGCTTCGATTACCTCCGCGACAACATGAAGCCGACCAAGGATCAACAGGTTCAGGGGCCGATGGACTATGCCATTGTGGATGAGATTGACAACATCCTGATTGACGAAGCGCGCACGCCGCTGATCATCTCAGGACCAGCCCACGACAACCTCGAGAAATACCCGCGGGCCGATGCGATTGCGCGGCAACTGAAAAAAGATACGGACTTCGAAGTCAAAGAAAAAGAACACACCTGCCATCTGACAGAAGATGGCGTACGCCGGGCAGAACAGTTGGCGGGTGTGGAAAGCTTCTACACCGCTGGCAATATGGAATGGCCGCACCTCTTAGATAATTCACTGAAAGCGCATTTCCTCTACAAGCGCGATGTGAACTATGTGGTTGAAAAGGGGGAAGTGGTTATTGTTGACGAAAACACGGGTCGTAAAATGGAAGGTCGCCAGTGGAGCGACGGATTGCACCAAGCGGTGGAAGCAAAAGAAGGCGTCAAGATCAAGGAGGAGTCGCAGACTCTGGCCACGATCACGCTGCAGAATTATTTCAAGCTGTACAAGAAACTGGCAGGAATGACCGGCACGGCAATGACCGAATCGGAAGAGTTCCTCAAAATTTACGATCTGGACGTCGTGGCGATTCCTACCAACCGCCCGATGCAGCGGAAAAACTATCCCGACAATATCTACGGCACTGAGAAAGAAAAATGGGATGCCGTCATTCAGGAGATTGTAGAAATTCACGCCACAGGTCGTCCAACGCTGGTCGGGACGACGTCGATTGAGCTCTCAGAGATGCTCAGTCAGCGACTGATCCGCAAGGGTGTTCCTCACAACGTGCTGAACGCAAAGTTTCACGAACGTGAAGCGGAAATTGTGGCGCAGGCGGGCCGCAAGGGGGCCGTCACAATTGCCACAAATATGGCAGGCCGTGGCACCGACATTATCCTCGGCGGCAACCCGGAACATGCGGCATGGGAAGAACTCAAAGCAAAATTTTCGTCGCGGCTGGACGTGCCCAAATCCGAATGGGATGCGCTCACCCGACAAATAGCCGAACGCGAAGGCATGGTGGCTGAGTCGAAGGTTGTTACCGAAATTGGTGGCTTGCATGTCGTCGGTACGGAACGACATGACTCACGCCGGATCGATTTGCAGCTGCGTGGTCGCGCCGGACGTCAGGGGGACCCTGGTTCCAGTCGGTTCTTTATTTCGCTTGACGACAAACTGATGCGGCTGTTTGCCGGTGACGCGGTTAAACGCATCATGCAGTGGGCGGGCCTAACGGAGGGTGAACCGATCGTGAGTTCCATGGTAACGCGGCGTATCGAAGGGGCTCAGAAAAAACGCGAAGAACAGCACTTCGACCAGCGCAAGAATCTGTTGGAATACGACGAAGTGATGGACGAACAACGTAAACGCACCTATTCGTATCGTCAGAAAATTCTGGACGGCGTTGATTGTCGCAGTCTGTTGCTGGGTATGATCAACGACGAAATTGCACGCTGGACAGGTCAGTTCCTCGCAAAAGATTATCGCTGGGAGACGATCGTTGGCTGGGTGGGGCAAAATCTGAATTTGGAAATTGAGGTATCTGATGTTCGTGACATGACACGTCCGGAACTGGAACAGTACCTCCGCGATGAAAGCGAACGTCAGGGCGAAATTCTGATCTACGAACAGATCGATGTGGATTTGCCCGAGGACGCAGAAAGTAAACTAGACTGGAACTGGCTTGCGCTCAGCAAGTGGGCTAATCGCCACTTTGGGCTCTCGCTTCAAGACAGAGATCTTCGCAAGTACGATCGCGAAGCACTCGCACCCGCGATGTTGCATCTGGCCAAGGAGGCCATGGCTCGCCGGGACTTTGCTCCGTTGGACGATTTTTTGGATCAATATTTCCCATCCAAGTCACTGACTGGCTGGGCAAATTTCAACTTTCTCTTGGGAATGAAGCCCGACGAGTTGCTTGGGAAAGAGCAACCAGACGTTGTCAAACTTTTGCAGGCACGAGTGTGTTCACGCTATGACGATAAAGAAGTTACGTTTCCCGTCTCAGTGGGGATGCACAATTTCCTAGCCGGTGACGGTAAAGAAAACGAGCGATTCAATCGGGAAAAACTGGCGAGGTGGGCGAATACGCGGTTTCGTTCCGAGTTTATTCCGGAGCAGTTTTCCGAAATGCAGTCGGCGCAGATTTATGAAACGCTTGTCGCCACCAGTCGCCAGTTTCTGGCGCGACGGCCAGATCCGGAAAAGGTGGAAGTCCGGCTCAAGGAAATCCTGGGGTCCGAGGCGGCAGAGACCAACTTGGTCAGCGAAAACCAGGTTCAGGATTTGCTCAAATGGGCGGATGTGGAGCACAGCTTAACCTTAAATGATGCGAATCTGCGGAAGATGAATGCGGTGCAGGTCAGGCTTGAGCTGTTGCAAGGGATTGAACAGGTTTTCAGACCGGAAATGCGGCAGACCGAGCGATCTGTGTTGCTGGAGTTCCTTGATACGGCATGGAAGGATCATCTCTACTTCATGGGGCATTTGAAGCAGGGCATCGGCTTTATGGGCTATGCTCAGAAAGATCCGCGGACCGAGTACAAACGCGAAGGACGACGAGCCTTCTTGGCAATGTGGGATCGCGTTGCCGAACAGGTGACTCAGGCCGTGTTTCGGATTGAACATGAAAGTCCGGCCTTTGTGGGATCACTTTGGCGGATCTCAGCGACAGAACACGACGTGGCTGCTCCGCTGCCGTCGGAAAACAGGGTCGATGACCTACAGACCAACGCTCCGGAAGCAGGTGAAGGAGGCAAGACGATTGCGCCGATCATCAATGACTCACCGCGCGTCGGTCGCAACGACGATTGTCCCTGTGGCAGTGGCAAGAAGTATAAGAAATGCTGCGGTAAGTAATTCTGCAACGGGAAAAGGATTTCCTCATGCGTTGGCTGCTCAATCCCGCCTACCTGCTGCTCTTGACGGTGCTTGCGCCGTTCATCGCGTGGAGGATTGTGCGACATGGACGGTATCGCAGAGGCATCGCGGAGAAAACTCTCGGGTGGCTTCCGCCTTCAAATGATCCCCGCGATGTTGTCTGGTTTCATGCGGTGAGCGTTGGGGAAGTCATCCAGCTTCAGAAAGTTGTGAATGAGTTTCGTCGTCAGACCGGCGATCGTTTCCGGGTTCTCGTTTCAACATCCACTGACACGGGATTCGACCTCGCGTTACAGCGGTTTCCGGATTGTCAGGTGACTTGGTTTCCCCTCGATTTTTCGTGGGCCGTGCGGAACGCCTTGCGTTCCGTGCAACCGCGGATGGTCGTCTTAATGGAACTGGAGTTGTGGCCAAATTTTCTGGCGGAGTGTCAGCGGCAGCAAATCCCGGTCAGCGTGATCAACGCCAGAATGAGTGAACGTAGTCATCGCGGCTACGCGCGCATTCGCAGTCTTATGGCGCCGTTGTTCGAGCGACTAGCACTGGTGGCGGCTCAGTCGCAATCGAATGCCGGGCGTTTGCAAGCGTTGGGTGTGTCGCAAACTCGACTGCATGTGACCGGGTCCATCAAGTTTGATGGTGTGGCGACCGATCGCCATAACTCGGCGACTGAGGGCCTGAGAAAACTCTTCAGTCTCTCGCACGCGGAAACTGTATTCATGGCGGGCAGTACGCAAGAACCTGAAGAACGACTGGCACTTCAGACGTGGCTTGCGTGCCGTAAAGCATGTCCTTCGCTCCGATTGATTCTTGTCCCTCGACATCGCGAACGATTCGACGATGTTGCGAGACTAGTCCGTGAGGCTGGCGTAGACGTCGTGCGTAGGTCGTCGTGGGAGTCCTCGACGTGTCCAAGCTCCGATGCCGTGATCCTGCTCGACACAATCGGCGAACTGTCTGCCTGCTGGGGCTTAGCCGACATTGCGTTTGTGGGGGGCAGTTTCGGAAATCGTGGCGGTCAGAACATGATCGAACCAGCGGCCTTTGGAGCGGCGGTGCTCTTCGGCCCGAACACTTGGAATTTTCGCGATGTCGTGCAGACATTCAAAGAGGCCAATGCCTGTGTGCAGTTAGATTTTCCAGCACAATTGACACCAGCGGTCGCTCGCTTGCTGGCGGGCCCGATGGAAAAACAGGCGCTGGGAAATGCCGCTCGGAATGCAGTCAAAGCACAGTCTGGAGCGACCGCAAACACGGCACAGCTGCTCGTGAAAATTCTGGATGCGCAAGCAGTGAAGCAGGGAATTTTTAAAAATCAAAAAGCCGCGTAGCGACCTGATCGGCAAAGACTGCTGGTACTCAAATGACACAAATCGCTGTTCCTGAGACAGCAGAAAAATGATAGGCAGCCCACCTGTCACGTTTGCGGCACAAAGTTGGTACCTGGCTATTTCACAGGCTGAAAACCCGTCCGTAAATTCAATCTAGAAGCTCGGTGCTGCTCGTAATTCGGCGGATTCCGCCGCTGTAAATCCTGTGGTGAATGTAGCTTACGGCGATAATTTCGACCTTGATTGCTTTTCACAAAAAGTCGTATCATGCGGTTCCTGTCTTTGGATAGTTCTTTCGTGCGGTCTGCACGCTTCTCTTCGATGACATCCGACCCACACCCGATAAATTGTCTCGCAGGGTGAATTCTTTGGCTGCGTATTTTTCACCATCATTGACTCCCATTCCGACATTGCGGACGGTTCGGGTACGCATGTTGATTGTGTTTGCAGGCCTGATCTCGTTGGGCCTGAGCCTCGGATGCAAAGGAACAACGGTCAAGGAAGCCAATCCTGTCTTTACGTCTGCTCCGCCGCGAAGATCGCTCGTCAATCATACCGCTGATGCTGAAGAGCAGCGTTTAGCGGAACAGGGCGACCCGCAGGAAGGCGGAATTGTGCCGGTGGCCTTCCATGAAATCGGAGTCGCTCCGTTGTCTGGTTCCAGTGTCGTTGCAACCGTCAATGGGAAGCCCGTGTTCGTCGATGACGTGCTGGGTGGCGTCCGGCGTAGAATCGAATCAGATCCAAATCTGACCGATGAACAACGGCAACTGATACTCATGCAATCGCTCCGCGCTCGGACGCGGGAATATGCAGAAGATTCACTGGTCGTCCAAGCGCTTGAGGCCACGATCCCGGAAGACAAACAAAAAACCATTCGTGATTCCCTGGAACCGGCGTTTCAGGAAGTTTGCCAGAAGATGATGAAGGACAATAAGCTGGCGTCAGAGGAGGATCTGGATACTTGGCTTGAAAACCAAGGTTTCACCCGTCGCGAAATGAAAGACACGTTCATTCGTCGCCAGTTTGTCGTCGGATATGTGCAGTCAAAAATTCAAGTGCCCAAGCAGATCGATCGCGCTGTTCTGGTGAAGCACTATCAGGAGCATCTCGCCGAATACACTCCGGACGAAGAAGTTCGGTTCGCCGAAATTGTGGTGCGTTTCCGGGATCACGGAGATCGCGAAGGTGCAGAGGGCGTGATGACGCAAGTGGTGGAGCGGCTTGGGAAAAAAGAAGATTTTGGCAAGGTGGCATTGGAATTGTCAGACGTTCTGAGCAGCGAAAAACGAGGGGACATTGGCTGGATCAAGCGCGGATCGCTCGCGGATAAAGCGTTGGAGGCGATGTTATTTGAGATGTCAGCTGGTGACATGACGAGCGTGCAGGTTCGGGAGGATCGTTTTGAGGTTTACAAAGTCATTGACCATCGCCACCCAAAGACTGTTGAGTTTCAGGCTGTGCAGAAAGAGATTGAGGCCAAAAAGTTAGAGGAACTCCGTGAAGCAGCCCAAAAGCAGGTGCTGGACGACCTCCGCGCTAAAGGCATCATCGTGACAATTTTCGACGGCGACAAACCTTCGGATAAATCTGTTCGCCGGTGACGCGATTGTGGATCGGAGTGGGAGAAGTGTCCCGCTTGCCAAGTTTGTCATGTCCCCAGTGACGGTTTCGTCGTCGCTGTTGCCAATCGCATTTCTTTCGCGAATGCGCCGACGCTCGTTGCTGCAGCTGCACTGCTACCGGCTTCGGCCATTCTGCGTACGATCGCCGAACCAACGATAATTCCGTCAGCGACGCCCTCGAGCGTTGAAACTTGCTCCGGACTGCTGATGCCAAAGCCCACCGCCAGCGGCAGTTTTGACTGAGCTCGAAGCGACTTCAATTGTGCAGTGAGTTCCGGCGGTAACTCTTGACGTACACCAGTTGTTCCGGCGACAGAAATGCAGTAGAGAAATCCCGTCGATGCGGCCAGAATCTGTTTCGTCCGTTCGGCGGTTGTTGTGGGAGCAATCAACTGCACGACATCCAGCTTGTGTTGGCGGGCCACGTCGATCACGTCGCTCGCTTCGTCAGCAGGCAGGTCTGGGATAATCAGCCCACTGAAGCCGGCCTCTGCGGCGTGCGCGACAAACAGGGCAGTACCGTGTCGAAAGATAATGGCGAACGACACCATCGCGAGTACCGGTGGCAACGCTTCCGATTTCAGCGATCCCATCATCTTAAAGATCCCGTCCACCGAGATGCCACTGTTGAGGGCTCGCGTGTACGACGCCTGAATGACAGGGCCATCGGCGATCGGATCGCTGTAGGGAAATCCCAGTTCAATCAGATCCACCCGCGCATCACGTAACGAACAAAGGACGGCAGCGGTGGTGTTGAGATCCGGATCACCAGCAGTGACAAACGGCATAAACGCCATGCGGGATTCGTGGGCGGCCGTGTGAAACACTTCAGAAATTGAAGGCATCGAAAAACTTAGCTGGGAATGGTACTGGGGGAATTTAACGCGATTAGGATGTATAACGCAGACCGCCGCTGTCGCCAACTGTCTGGGTTTTAATCTATTGTGATTTCCCTTCAGTAACCTCAGAATACAGGATCAGGAACCAATCGCATTTCAGGAGGTTATGCCGTGCCGCGTTCTTTATCCAGCTTGCAAATGACCGTCTTACTTATTGCAGCGATGTGTGTGACTCAGGTTCTTCAGCCGGCTGTCGCGGATGAACCAGAACCGCGGCGGCGGACACTCGAGGTGGAAGTCCTCATTCAATCGCAGCCATCGTATCGCATCAAGTCTCAAGAATGGGGGCGGGTATTTCAGGAACTTGGATACAGCGTCAAGTTTCGTGAACCTCGCGGGGGCGAAGCTGCCCGAATCGAAGATCTGGATCGCGACGATTTCTTGGCAACTCGCGTTGTGGCGGCCATGGCAGCCGACGGCTCGCTCCGGATCGGAAAACAGAAATTCGACATCGAGAGTACGAAACTCTTAACCCAGTCCCTTGATGAAATCCAGCGGCATGGCGCGAAAGGACCACCGGACGATAGTCCGACATGGGGGCTGACGGATGAGCAGTTTAAAGAAGTCACGAGCCTCCTAGGAGTGCCAGTGGAAAATCCCGTCGAACTTCAGTCTTCCATCTTGGCGCTCGAATCCATCGGCCTTCCGGCAAACATGCGGATGAAGTTCACAGAGGCCGCGCGGCAGCAGGCGTTGGCGGAGCGTCCCGCGTCAGCTCCCGATACCATCGAACTGCAGGGATTCACGAAGGGGTCGGCAATCGCGATCGTGCTCGCCCAATATGGACTGGGATTTCGTCCTAGGTACGTGGCACCTGGAAAGTATGACATGGAAATCGATCGTGGGAATGAATCGCATAATCTCTGGCCGATCGGCTGGAAACCCGAACAATCCTTCAGTGAGATTTTGCCTTCGTATTTTCGCGCAATTCCGCTCGATGTGGAAGACGTTGCAATCAAGTCCCTAGTCGAGGCAATCTCAGAAAAAATGGGAGTGACACATTTCTCTGCGGCATCTGCCTTGACGGAAAAAGGCCTCGATATCAACACGCTCAAGTATACACGGAAGGACGACCGCATCTCGCCCGCACGCCTCTTAACGGCCGTTGGCGACAAGCTGGATCTTGGTTTCGATGTTCGCGTTGATGAGGCGGGGAAAATGTTTCTGTGGGTTACAACAGTCGACGACGCCCAAGCCTTCCGAAATCGATTTGCCCACGTGAAACAAAAATAGGTAGCTGACTATTTTGCGGTTCACTAATGTGGGGGGTGCGTGGCTGCTGAAACCATGCCAGCGAAATTTACGACAGTCTCCCCAAAAGCATGCTTCCTGGGAGTTATTCAGGTTGTAGACTGCACAATGCTGGCGGATACTTAGGCGGGGAGTAGCATTTCAGAAGCCGTTGCTGAAATTCCTCAAGCCGTACGACCATCGCGTCCAATCTTCGTCAGATGTAAACTTGCCATGTTATCACCGCTGTTTCATTTCAATCGTCGCAGCCTGCTGAAAGTCACGTCCGCGAGCGTCCTAGGGGCGACTCTGCCATGCACTGCTGCGCAGGCCGTTGCCAATCTGAAGAGAGCAAACCCAAAAGCAAAATCAGTGCTGTTGGTTCTGCTGAGCGGTGGGCCGAGTCAACTGGACATGTGGGACCCGAAACCGGATGCTCCCGCCGAGATCCGTGGTGAGTTCAGGGCTATCAATACGGCTGTTCCAGGTATTTCCATTTGCGAGCACATGCCACAACTGGCGTCGCGAATTGAGCATTGGTCCATTATTCGTTCAATGGCGCACGTCGAGCATAATCATCTGCTGGCAACCCATGTTGCGTTGACAGGGCGCCCGACACCGATTCCACGAGCCGGCAGTGATCTGGATCGTGTTGAGTCTCGGAACGACTTTCCGAATTTTGCTGCAGCACTCGATTTTGTGAAGCCACGTCAGGACGGAATCCCCAACGGAGTTTCGCTGCCAAACTATTTAATTGAAGGCCCTTTGACGTGGCCTGGCCAGCATGCCGGATTTTTGGGAACGCGGCATGATCCTTGGCAGATCAATCATGACCCGAATGATCCCAATTTCCGCGTTGATTCACTCAGCCTGCCTCAGGACATGAATGCGGATCGATTGGTGACGAGACGGAGTCTCTTGGATCAGCTCAATCAGAATAACACACACCTGGCAGCGGACACCCGGACAACCGCGTTCTGTGAACAACAGGACGTGGCATTTTCTTTATTGACGTCCGCTCGAGTGGCAGAAGCATTTCAAATCAACAACGAAGATGCGGCGTGTCGAGATCGCTATGGTCGCCACAAATTTGGGCAGTCGCTCTTGTTATCTCGACGCCTCATTGAAGCGGGAGTTCCTGTTGTTCAGGCCACGATGGGAATCGTGCAGACATGGGACACCCATGTGGATAACTGGGGTCGCTTAAAGAATACCTTGCTCCCTCAGTTGGACCAAGGGCTTGCGGCGTTGATGGATGATCTGTCAGCGAGTGGACGCTTGAACGAAACGATGATTGTGGTGATGGGTGAGTTTGGTCGAACTCCGAAAGTGTCAACTTTGCCGGGGCAAACGGTGCCTGGGCGCGATCACTGGGCCCATGCTTATTCGGCCTTGTTTGCCGGTGCTGGAATTCGCGGCGGGCAGACTATTGGCGAAACGGACTCGATCGCCGCCTATCCGCTGTCCCACGCGTGGAGCCCTGCTGATGTGGGCACAACCGTACTGGATGCACTTGGAGTTCCTCATGACGCAATGGTGGTCGATCCACTGGGTCGACCCACTCATCTTCTAAACGGTGAAGTGATTGCGCCATTGTTCACAGGATCTGCTGTCTAACTTTTCCGCCGGAGAATTTCTATGCGAAACTCAGCGATGTCGCATGAGAATTCTGCGGTGGCTGACTCAGTAAGTCGCCGCAACTGGCTGTCAAGGACAGGCATCCCCGTCGCTGGTATCGGGGCACTTCATCAATTCTGGGACAGTGTTGCCCATGCCAGTGCGCAGCCGAAAAATCCAACGCCCCGCGCGTCAAACACATGCGGGGCAAAATCGGTAATCATGATCTTCAACTGTGGTGCGCCCAGCCACATTGACTTATGGGACATGAAGCCCAATGCTCCATCTGAGCTTCGCGGCCCGTTTCAACCGATCTCAACCAACGTGTCCGGGATAGAGATTTCTGAGCTGCTGCCGGAAGTCGCCAAGCGAATGGACAAGCTGTCGATCGTGCGCACGCTGCACCATACGCATGGAGGACACAATTCGGGGATGCATTGGTCAATCGTCGGCAAGCCGTATCGAATTGACAGCACGCTCATTAATCCCAGTCGTGCGGATATTCCTAGTTTCGGAACGCTCATCAACTGGCTGGCCCAACGCGACGGATATACGGGCAACGTGCCGCCCTATGTGATCAGTCCGTCGCCGCATTGTGACAGCACAAAGTATTTGACACCGGGGCAATTCGGTGGATGTCTTGGAAGTCGATTCGATCCCTTTGTGCTGAATTCGGATCCCAACGCTAAAGATTTCCAGATCCCAGGCATGAAACTCGACGAAGCAATCACCCTGCAACGCCTGCTAGATCGTCAGTCTCTGCTGCAGACACTGGACGTGCATGGCAAGTTCGTGGCCTCCGACATCACGGCCGATATCGACGTGCAGCGTGCCACGGCTCTCGGGCTTATCGGTTCAAATACTGCGAGTGAAGTCTTCGATCTCACCCGAGAACCAGACAGCGTCCGTGATCGTTACGGACGACACAGTTGGGGGCAGTCGCATTTGCTGGCACGTCGCTTGGTCGAAGCTGGCAGCCGTTTTGTTACGACAGTCAATGGCCCGAGCATTACGTGGGACACTCACAAAGACAACTTCAACCAGCTGCAGAATCGCCTTGTACCCCCGATGGAAAAAGCTTTTGTTGCCTTGGTAGATGACTTGTCTGAACGCGGCCTGCTGGATGAAACGCTCGTGATCTGGATGGGTGATTTTGGACGAACTCCGATGATCAATAAAGACGCTGGACGCGATCATTGGCCACAGTGTTATTCGATGGTGCTTGCCGGTGGCGGAATTCGAGGCGGTCAGGTCATCGGCGAATCGGACAAGACCGGTGCTTATCCATTCGTCCGCCCCATCACTCCTGCCGACATTCACGCCACAGTCTTTGCCGCGCTCGGCTATGACGCGAAAAGTCTCACATACCACATGCCTGATGGTCGGCCGATGCCGGTTTGCGATGGTGAAGTGATTCGTGAACTGCTTTGATTCGCGTTAGCCGTTTGTCCGCATTGCACGGCAATGACAAGCGGGAAGCGGATCTCACTTCCCTGCGGTCACAAAGATGGTAAGTCACGCAGAAGCCCTTGAATCAGAAGATTCCCTTCGACAGGTTTGACTTTCCACCTCCTGTCCTTGATCTACATCAAACATATTTTGCGAATTCACATGAATCTGAAGTCTCCAGTCGTGCTCAAACTTGGCGGCAGTTTATTGACGTTGCCGGATCTAATGGAACGACTGCATGCCGTCGTGCGGTTATTGCATCCGCAGAAAGTTCTGATCGTCGTTGGTGGTGGCCCGGCGGCGGATGAGATTCGACGGCTGGATAATTTGGCCTGTCTCACGACCACGCAGGCTCATTGGAATGCTATCGCGGCAATGACGTTCAACGCACGTGTTCTGTCGCGTGTCAGCAAATGCCTACCTGTCGTTTCAAACCGGATGCACGCAGCGACGGCATGGCAGGAGCACAATGCCGTCCTGCTCGATGCTAACGCGTTTCTGCGCAAGGAACAGAGCCAGTATGCTCGTTTTCTCCCAGCATCATGGAGCGTGACAAGTGATTCCATCGCTGCTTTTCTGGCGCTCTACTGGCCGGCAACACAAGTGGTGTTCTGTAAATCGTGTGATTTAATGTCGCCGCAAATCGAGCAACTCTGTCTGGGCGGCCTGCTCGATCAATGGCTTCCAAATTTGTGCACATCACTCGAGCAGTCCGGCGTTCAATTGCAGTGGCTCAACCTCCGGGCTGAGATTCCTAAATTAACGCTGATTCGTTAGCTTAACCGGTTCATTGGGTACAATTAGACTGGGGATTTTCCCGTAATGCCGCTCGAAAACGAGCGTGCGTTTGCGCCATCCCGTGCCGTATGACATACGCTCCATGATACAGAGGACGGGAACTCGTTGAGGCCTAAATGTCATGAGTGGTCAGCGTGAACATTATCGAATTCAATATGCCGATCGTGAACCCCTCTGGCTCACGGTTGGTAATGCTAAGCACGCAATCCATGATCTCTCGGAGAGTGGCGTTTGTGTGGACAAAACTCCTGACTTCGAGGAAGGCCTACCACCACAAGAGGTTGCGATCGTCTTCCGAGATAGCAGTAGGTTTTTGACGACTGCAGTCTTCGTGCGCAACGACGACAGTCGAACCGTCATTCGATTCTTAAAACTCCTGCCACTTGCTCTAATTCTGGCAGAACAAAGGCGACTGAGACTCCTGTTCCGGCATGTTGACTGACGCAGGCATGGCTTGTTTTAGATCAGCATGGAGCAACATCGATCAGCAGCACCATGACATGCCGCCGGATTGATGATCATTGCTCGTTAAACGTCTTGCAGTTGTGGCGTGCTGGTGGCCTGCATGACTTTGTTTGACGGTTGACTGTTGCGCGCCTGCAGGAACAGATCACGATTAAGGTCAAAGCCGGTCACCACAACGCTGAATTCGTCAGCAAGCGGATAAATCACCAAATGATTGGCGGCGCGAATTTCAGTGATCGCGTTTTTGGCTTCGATACAAATTGGATTTTGATCCAATTGAAAATCAGAGTTCGAATATTTTTTTAGAGGATTACCGCCGCGGCGATCGTACGCAATCAGCACTTCGACTGGGCGGCGAGGTTCCACCACATCGGATAGACTCCCTACACGAAAACCACCCTGACGACTGGACAAGCGAAATGACTTCTGTTTGCGGGGCTTCGTATTCAGGACTTTCAGGCGATCTATCGCGGCCTCACCGCCCTTGTTGGTCATTGATGAGAACTGCACTGAGATCCCTCGCTGATCTTTGCCAGTCCCGACAGAAAAGACGTCCAAGAGAAGTTCTGGATCATCATCATCGGCGGCTTCTGCCAGCATCTGGCAGAGATCTGACACTGCGTTTCGAATAAACCGGAGGGTCGCCGCACCGTTGACGTATTTGCCTTTGAAGTGAGATGTTTCTTCACTCCATTCTGTATGCGCAGGATTTTCCGCGTCGCCCAAAAATCCAGTCAGCGGAGCATCATCAATCGCTACGATCGCATAAACATCCCGCATCAGGCGAGAACGCACATCGGAAATCACAATGCCGTCGCGGATGAACATTGGTCTCTTCTGCGCTGACCCCTCAGCCCGTTCAATGTAGGCATCGAATTGCGTGCGTTTACTGAGTCCATTTTTATACTGCACAATTGCCGGAATACGCACGGCAATCCGGCCGGCTTCGGACAGCGTTTTTCGCATACCTTCGAACAGCCTGTCATCGATAGATTTGCGGTTCCATTTGGTCGCCTTCCCCATAAAACTGTTGAGCACGATCAATGATTTTTCGTCGGCACGGTGCAACGCCCACTGCGTCAGATTTAGCAACGGCTGAATCACATCACGAATAGCATCGGCACTTTCGCTGACAACAGTCGCCAGCGACTGCGCGTTGAGTACCGTTTGTGTGTCCGCGTCTTCGACCGTTACGACAAGATCGTCTTTCAGGATGGGATAAAAATAGTCTTGGACGATCGCATCCACAACTGCGGCAGGTGTCCAGCGTTCATCACAAAATGGCACGACGATGGAGAGGCCGGGATCGTGTCCGCGTTCCAGACAAAAATCTTTCGCAAACTGTTGAATAAAATCTGGGTCGTCGACTGGCGTAGCGGCGGCGTCTTTCTCCGGTTTTTCACCGAACCAGCCGTCCGGCGTAAAACTCTTGTCGTCAATGTTGTGCGAACGCAGGATCGACTGCCCGACGAGCAACCTCTGGCGGTCATCATGCCGAACCGTGACGCCAAAAAAACTGCGAATACGGCTGCATCGTGGAAAGACGAACTTGCCAAGTCCCCAACGTCCACGTCCCGATTCCGTTTTATTCGACTGCCCTTCCGCCCGGAAGAAGTAGTAAAAAGGGTTCCGCACGCCGGCAACTTCATGGTACTGATGCACGTCTCCTGTCAATCCTGTGGTACCGCTGTCTTCGTACGTGATGAAACAACAGTTATCGTCACGTCCCGGTGAATCACGTAGACCGCTGCCTTCGGCGTGAAAATGGTCCCAGCCACCCTTGAAGTAACGTTTGGATGCGTCTGTCGATAAGGCCGATTTGCTGCCGGAAACAAAAATTCGCACGGAGACTGGCCCTAGATTGCCAGCACGCCGCGCGTCCATCGAATTCTGGACGGCTTCCCTTACAAATGCCCGTAACTCGGTATCGTTCGCGAAAAACTCACCTTGAGTCGCTTCGCGATTCTTAAACCGAGGGTTCACTTTGCTAAAATGCCAAGTCAGTTTCATGTTGGGTCTGCCACGAATCATCATCACTAAATCGCGAGACGTTCCAGAATATCGCGGGTTGGTCACTGTTCAAGTGAGAATCACCCATCTTCATGCATCGGCTTGAATCTCTGAGAATCACAGTCAGAATAAGCGACATGCAACACCCTCATGGGATGATTGCTTTCCCTTGATCTGGTATGAATTCTCCATAAAGCTAGGTCAGTTTCATTTTGCAGCCTGAATCGTTATTTTTTGAGAGCTTTTAACAGTCTTCCCCGCTTTTTTAATTTCAAAATCTAGCACGACTGAGGTCCGGAATGTCCATTGATCGACGACGTTTTGTGTCCTCCGCAGTGCTTTCAGGCGTCGGAACGACCCTGTCAGGTTCGAACGCTGCTTGCGGCGCAGTGCTTGCTTTACCTGCTCCTGCAATTCGGGAAGCCGCGGACGGTTTTCGCTTTTGCCTGAACACCAGCACGATTCGTGAACCGAAGCTGGGGATCCAAAAGGAAGTTGAAATCGCGGGTGCTGCCGGATACGACGGCATCGAGCCGTGGATTCCGACGCTGCGGGAATTCGTCAGTGGCGGTGGAAAACTGTCCGATCTTAGTAAACAAATTGCCGACGCTGGTCTCACTGTCGAAAGCGCCATCGGATTCGCACAATGGATCGTTGACGACGAGAAACGTCGCATGGAAGCTCTGGAAGAAGCAAAACGCGACATGGACATGCTCCGTGAAATCGGCGGTACACGCATCGCGGCACCCCCCGTCGGTGCACATCAGGGTGATAGTCCTAAGATTGAATTGCAGGTGGTCACTGAACGTTTTCGAGCCCTCTTGGAAATCGGCGATCAGACGGGCGTTGTGCCGCAATTGGAAGTCTGGGGCTTTTCACAGAACCTGTCTCGGCTTGGCGAAGTTATGTACGTTGTTGGTGAGAGCGGACATCCGAAAGCTTGTCTATTGCTCGACATTTATCATCTCTACCGAGGTGGCTCAGACTTCACTGGACTTGACCTAATGAGCGACCATGCCTTGCAAGTTTTTCACGTCAATGATTATCCGGCAACGCCATCTCACGAAAAGATGAACGATTCGGACCGCGTGTATCCTGGTGATGGAATCGCACCGATGTCACAGATCCTAAAAGCAATCGGAGGCAATGGACGCAGCATCGTATTGTCGCTGGAATTGTTTAACCGTGACTATTGGAAACAAGATCCACGGGAAGTCGCAAAGACCGGCCTCGCAAAGATGAAGGCAGCAGTCGAAAAAGCCTCACAGGATAAAGCCTAGGGCTGTTTTCAAAAACTGTTGCAGAGTTCGTGAGAACGTGGGTGCATTACCGCTTCATCAAGTCAGCCATTCTTCTTCCGAATCCAGCCATCACGACAATCACTACGCTAGAATCGATTCCACAATTTTCCCATGAATGTCCGTCAGCCGGAAGTCGCGCCCCTGATAGCGGTAGGTCAGACGTTCGTGGTCGAAACCCATGCAATTCAGAATGGTCGCATTGAGATCATGCATGTGGACAGGATTTTGCACAATGTTGTAGCCGTAGTCGTCTGTCTGTCCGAAAGTCATGCCCGGCTTGATTCCGCCGCCAGCCAGCCACATTGAGAAGCAGCGACCGTGGTGGTCGCGCCCGTAGTCGTCTTGCAGGCCGCCCTGTCCGTAGACAGTGCGTCCAAATTCCCCGCCCCAGATGATGAGCGTATCGTCCAGCATGCCGCGTTGTTTCAAATCTTTTACCAAAGCCGCCTGAGCCTGATCAATATCCATGCATTGTTTGGGAATATTCGTTGGCAGGCCACCATGGTTGTCCCAACCGCGATGATACAACTGCACAAAACGCACACCTTTTTCGAAGAGCCGGCGCGTGAGGAGGCAGTTAGCTGCAAAGGTACCGGGCTTACGAGCATCATCGCCGTACATGCGGAATGTGGCATCAGTTTCGTGACTCAGATCGGCGAGTGCGGGAACCGATGACTGCATGCGAAATGCCATCTCATACTGCGCGATCCTCGTTGAAATCTCCGGATCACCGGACTTCGCAAGTTGTTCGTTGTTGAGCTTTGCGATGCTGTCGAGCATTTGCCGTCGTAGTCCGCGATCAATGCCTTTCGGATCGGAAAGATACAGGACAGGATCTCCCTCACTGCGGAGCTTCACACCTTGATGGCTCGACGGCAAAAACCCACTACCCCACAATCGTTCCAATAGCCCCTGATTCGCGTCTTTGCCGCTTCCATGTGAGATCAAGACCAGAAACGCGGGAAGATCTTCCGCTTCGCTGCCAAGTCCGTAGCTGGCCCATGCCCCAAGCGACGGACGACCGGGCTGCTGTGAACCGGTCTGCATAAATGTAATTGCCGGATCGTGATTGATGGCTTCCGTAAACATTGACTTTACGATGCAGATGTCGTCCACGACAGATCCTGTATGCGGCAGCAGATTGCTCATGCGCGTTCCCGACTGGCCACAGGAATGAAACCCGAATTTCGGCGCTATGATGGGAAAACTGGCTTGCCCCGACGTCATGCCCGTGAGGCGCTGACCCTGCCGAATAGAATCTGGCAGTTCTGTTCCATGGAGGCGTCGCAGTTCCGGTTTTTCGTCAAGTAATTCCAGATGCGACGGCCCACCAGACTGAAACAGGTACACGACACGCTTTGCTTTCGGCGCAAAATGCGTTGTCCTAGTGGCAGCGATTCCATCTCGCTGCAGCAATGATGCAATCGCGGCAGTGCCCAGAGCAGATTTCAACACCGTACGACGCGTGGACATGAGAAACACTCGTCCGAAAACACAGGATGTGCAAAGAAACCACCCGGATTGTCGCAACTTCGGGGCCAGTCGTCCAACGACGTTGCGGCAGGAACACAGTCAATCAGCCGTGGATTGCATCCGACGCTTTCTGTTCCCGGACGCAGACGACCGCTATGATCCCCAGAGTCAAAACGGTGCAGAGCAAAACGGTGCCACCCATTTTCTAGGAGTTTGCGATATGAATCTTTCACGTCGAACATGGATGGCGGCATCCGCCGCCGCAACGGTTACGGTGCTCGCTCAAGCCGAATCACCGATCGCGCAGGGTGCGAGCGCGGCCGATCCGGTGAAACGTCCCGGAGCTCCGTTGTTGAAACTAAGTCTGGCCGGTTACTCGTTCAACGGGATGCTTGTAAAACGAGGAACTCCGGATGAAATTATGAAGGCGGAGATGTCGCTGGAAAAGTTCATCGACTACTGTGCGGCACAGGGTTTGGGAGCTACAGAACTTACTGGATATTATTTTCCGAAAACTATCACCACTGAATATCTTCTGAGTCTGCGAGCTCAGACGCATCGCCTAGGACTCTCGATTTCTGGCACCGCCATCGGCAATGATTTCTGTCTGGCGGAAGGTGACGCGCGACAAAAGCAACTTGCGGAATGCCGTGAGTGGATTGACTATGCCGCCATCATGGGCGCACCGACGATCCGAATTTTTGCGGGCTCAGTGCCGCAGAATGACACCGAGGACGCCGCCATTGAGCGCTGTGTTGCGGGCATCAACGAATGTCTGCAATATGCTGCTACAAAGGGCATCTTTTTGGCTTTGGAAAATCACGGCGGGATCACTGCCACGCCAAAACAGATGTTCAAGATCATCGACAAAATTAATGCCTCACCTTGGTTTGGCGTCAACTTCGACAGCGGCAATTTTCAGACGGAAGATCCTTATGCTGACATGGCAATGATCGCTCCATACGCGGTCAATGCTCAGATCAAGGCTTCCATTTCACCGAGCGGCAAAGAAAAACAACCCGCCGACTTTCAACGCATCGTCAAGATTCTCAAAGACGCCGGCTACCGCGGCTTCGTGGCTCTGGAATACGAGGAAAGTGAATCGCCGTTCGATGGCATTCCTCGAATCCTTGATCAACTGCGACCTCTGATGGACACTCCGTAGACGCTCGGCGGCGAGGCATCGCACTTAGCCTTGCCCGTCGGACAAGACGGAGCCCGTCAGATACTGAGCCAGTTACTCCACAACATGCGTCGCTGCGGGTCACTCGATGCCGAAAACTTTTCATGGAGACGGGATCAGCGGGCGGAACCGGCGGATTGCATAGACGCGGCAGGGCCGGCTTCGGTGCGGAAGCGTTTGCGCAACTTCAGATCCTGATCCAGCGTCAGCGGTAGACAACCTTCGTGGCTGGCTCGCCGAGACGATTGCTTCTCGCGTACTTTCTTACGCGGCGAATCAAGAGCCACCGGAGCCAGCCAACGCCCTCGCGCACCATGTTCAAGGCGACGATCCATTGCATCGCCCCCCCGTCCCAATTAGCCGCAGGGCGCTAGCCCCGGTTTGTACCGCTAGAACCGGGGCTAGCGTTCAATGGCACTCACTTTGTAACCCGAAGCGTCAGCGAGGGGCTTTGACTGTTTATTTTCAACGAGAATTCCCTCGCTGACGCTTCGGGTTAGTGAGTCCAGAATGAAACTGAGTGCCATTGGGCTAGCGCCCTGCGGCTGATCGTCAGACCAGAACACTCCACTTTCAAAACGGGAAGCATCCACACACGTGCGACAAAAGTCCTTGGCAAAATGCGTTGTGTTGGCCCAGCGTGACGCGTGACGCAGCGCAAGCGCTCCTGTGCTTTTGGCTGGCAGCATGTCTTGCGGCAGGCCATTCTGAAGTTGATGCCGGCAGGAAAGCTGGCCGAATACTTCGATCCTCAGATGGGGCGGCCTACCAAAGAGCTCTATTCCATGGCTGGCCTGTTGTGCATCATGGAGTTCCGCAACTGGACTCACGAGGAAGCCGCGATGCATACATGTTCAACATTGATGCGCAGTATGCACTGAATCTGCAGCCGGAAAAGCAAAGCCTGTGCCGTCGCACAATTGCGCGATATATCAAACTGTTTCGCGATGACGAACTTGCACAGGCGATCATGCACGATGTCATCGGTGAACTGGTACAGTTGCTGGTCAAGGTGTTTGAGCAGCAGTGTGATGTGGTCGATAGAAAAGTCGTGGTGAAGAAACACACGGGCGGTGACATCGTATGCAATCCGTCAGATCCGGATGCAATTACGGTCTCCGATTTCCGTATCGAAGACGGCGAAGCCAAAGATGATTACGACCGCACGATCATCGTGCCGACCTGCGTGGAATGTCCGGCTGGTCAAAAGCCGCATCGTTCGTTCTATGAAGAATTCCTGCAGCCGATCAATATCCTGTAGCATCCTCACGTGTGTGCCGCGTGTCCGCTGCTGCAGAAGTGCCCCGTTCGATTTGCGTCGGGCTGGAATCAGGTGACGATTGAGGCGAAGCAGGTGCGGCTGATCGATTATCGGCGCAAGGAAAAGACAACGGAGTTTCGCGATGCACACCGACTGCGCAGCGGCATTGAGGCGACCAACAGTCTTCTGAAACGAGTGACGGGGCTCGACCGTCTTTGCGTGCGTGGTCGTCCGGCGGTGTTTTCGAGCATCCTGTTAAAAGTCGCCGGCTGGAATCTCCTGCGAGCCGCGAGCGTGCGCTCATCGCCAAACTGACGAAAGGTGGTCAGGCAGGGCAGTCTGCGGTGAGTTTTGCGACGTCATATCGCCGTCTGGTGACTTTCAGCACGCTCCTGGTCGCCTGAGAAGTCCGCCAACCACGCTGCAGCAAAAAAATCCACGTCCGTCACCTAAACCGAATCCAACCATGCGACGTTTGTCGCACGTGTCTATGGGCGTATCACTAAACTGTTACTTTTCCCTGTCCACGGAAAAAATTTCCGCAGACAGTGTGAACGACTTGTCACAACTCTCATAGTGGCTGGTTTTGAAGCGACTTTCGCTGGTTGGTTTTAGGCGCCTCCTGACAACACGATTCAGCCACCCGCCAAGCGCCACGGTTTCTCGCCGCCGTTTACAGACGCTTGCGGCATTTACTTCACGCCGACCGGACATGTGTTTTCTGACCTGCAGGCCAAACGCTTCAAAACCTAAGAGAGCCTATGTGCTCGGGTGGGGTACGTGGCCGTGCATGCTGGCAATGAAAGATGTAAGATGAGAACAAGGCCAGCGGAAATTGTCTCGGCGACATCATTGCATTTTTCGATGCTGCCTTCTTTGGAGCTTGTTCGACACCGTGCACCACCAGATTTCACGAGGAGCATTTCAATGGTTCGTTTATCATTTGCCGCACTGGCAATCCCAACGCTGGCACTGTGTCTGGTGTCATTAAGCGGACACGCGCAAGACGATCCTCAACCAACCGAGGCTGCACCGGCCGCGCGTATCGATGGCACGGGTCCCGATTGGAAGCCGCTCGGCAAAGTCGATTTTGTCAACGTCAACTGCGACGAAAACACCTGGACTTTTCCCGAAGGCGAAATTCACTGCACCGGCAGTCCGGTCGGTGTCATGCGGACAACCATGGAACTCGCCAATTTTGAACTGGTCGTCGAATGGCGGCATTTAAAGTCAGCCGGCAACTCGGGCGTGTTTCTGTGGGCCAGTGAAGAATCACTTTCCGCATTGAAACGCAACGGACTGCCCGCCGGAATTGAAGTTCAGATTCTGGATCATGGCTACGCGGAAAACTATCGCAAACAGACGGGCAAGGAGCCGGACTGGTTTACCACGAATGGCGACGTATTTCCTACTGGAAACGCAGACATGACACCGTTTCCGCCTGTCGCTCCTGACGGCAAACGCAGTTTTCCGCGCAAGAACCTGAGTCAGGGAGTTGGCGAATGGAATCACTACTACGTCCGTGCGATTAATGGCGAAGTCAGGCTGTGGGTGAACGGCGAAGAAGTGTCCGGAGGAAAAGATTGCAAGCCAGCTCGCGGTTTTCTCTGCTTAGAATCTGAGGGTTCTCCGATCGAATTTCGGGGACTGCGAATTCGCGAACTGCCGTAGTATGCATGCCGAATCCCGTTGATACAATGCGAAGATCAAGACACATTGAGTCACATTCGCATCCGACGGACCGACCCTCATGGCCGATAAAGCCCCCGAGATCACGGCACCTGTGGCGGTTTCTACCCGACCATTTGCCCATCTGCACTGTCACACGCATTATAGTCTGCTGGACGGCGTCAATCGCATTCCGGAGTTGGTCAAGCACGTCAAAGCGAGCGGCATGAATTCGCTGGCGATCACCGATCACGGCAACTTATACGGCGCAATTGAGTTCTACAACGGCTGCAAGAAAGGCGGCGTCAAGCCCATCTTAGGATATGAAGCGTATGTGGCCCCGGGCCGGCGGTCTGATCGAAGTGCTAGCCGGCAGAAGGATGCATCTTCGCATTTGACTTTGTTGGCGATGAATCGCAAGGGATTCGATAATCTCATTCGCTTGTCATCCACGGCATATCTGGAAGGCTTCTATTACAAGCCCCGCATCGACCGTGAGATTCTGGAAGAATGCAACGAAGGCATCATCTGTCTGTCGGGATGTGCATCGTCGGAATTGTCTCGTCTGCTACTAGCTGAGAATAACGACGAGGCAAAGCAGTTAGTCGAATGGTATGCGCGAGTGTTTGGCGATCGTTTTTACATGGAGATTCAGAACGCCGGCTTTAAGATTCAGAAGGACTGTCTGGAATTAACCGTGGACTTAGCGAATCGCGTGGGGCTACCACTGGTCGCTACGAACGATGCGCATTATTTGCACAAGTCCGATGCAAAAATTCAAGACGTGATGCTGTGTGTCAACACGCGAACCACGCGCGATGACGAAAAACGCATGAGGATGGAGCATGACGGATTGTTCGTTTGCACGCCGGATGAAATGTACGCCTGTTTTCCGGGGCTCGATCATGCGGTAGCCCGGTCGCAGGAGATCGCTGATCGCGTCGATATTCAGCTGGGTGAACGCAAACTGTATCCCGTGTTTCGCCCCCCGAACCAGCAGACGGATACGGAGTATTTGAAGGATCTTTGCCACGAGCGCATGTACGAACGGTACGGTGATGAACTGACCGAACGCCATTGGAAGCGGCTGGAGTACGAATTGAGCGTGATCAATTCGAAGGGCTACGCGAGTTACTTCCTGATCGTATGGGACTTCGTGGAATTTGCTCGCCGCAATGGAATTCCGTGCGGTGCAAGAGGTTCTGCATGCGGCGCCATCGTGGCGTATCTCTTGCGGCTTGGCGACGTTTGTCCGTTGAAATACGACTTGCTGTTTGAACGATTTCTGGACCCCAGTCGTACAGAGCCGCCGGATATCGACATCGACTTTTGTCGCGATCGGCGGCAGATGGTGATCGACTACACGAAGCAGAAATACGGCGAACGCAACGTCGCCCAGATCGGCACGTTCGGCACATTGAAGGCGAAGAACGCCATCCGCGACGTTGGCCGCGCGCTCAACGTACCCCTGCAACGTGTCAGCGAGCTGGCAAAGATGATTCCCGAGACATTGAATATTAAACTGGAAACCGCACTGACGGAAAGCGCGGACTTGAAAGCCGCGTACGATACAGATCCTGTCGCGCGGGAAGTGCTGACATTTGCGATCGCGGTGGAAGGTCTGGCACGGAGTGCGGGAACTCACGCGGCCGGCGTTGTGATTGCCGACGTGCCACTCGATACGGTCTTGCCGCTGCAAACGATCACCGGCAAGGAAGACATCATTACGCAGTGGGACGGCCCGACGGTGGAAAAAGTTGGCCTGCTGAAGATGGACTTTCTAGGCCTGCGAAATCTCACCATTCTTGACAAAGCCGTGAATAACGTCACCCGCACGCACCCGGATTTTGATTTTGAACATGTCAAGACGCATCTGGATGACAAAAAGACTTTTGCACTGCTGCAGCGTGGGGAAACAAAGGGCGTGTTTCAGTTGGAATCCGGTGGGATGCGTGACCTCCTGACAAAGATGAAGCCCGACTGTTTTGCGGATATTATTGCGACGTCTGCATTGTATCGGCCTGGTCCGCTGGAAGGCGGGATGGTCATGGAATATGTGGATGTGAAGCACGGCCGCAAGCCGCCGCGTAAAGTACATCCGGTTGTCGATGAAGTCCTAGCGGAGACCTACGGTGTGATGGTCTACCAGGAACAGGTGATGCGTATTCTGAATCGCGTGGGCAACATCGAACTGTCGAAGTCATACAAATGTATTAAGGCGATCAGCAAGAAGAGTCAGGAGATTATTTCCAGTTTCCACGAGGAGTACATTGCGGGCGCGGTCTCGAACGGAATTTCCGAGCAGGTTGCTCAGGAGTTGTGGAGTCTGATTGTGGCGTTCGCGGGTTACGGTTTCAACAAGTCGCACTCGACGGCATACGGTCTGATTGCCTATGAGACAGCGTATCTGAAGGCGCATTACCCGGTTGAGTTTATGGCCGCGTTGCTCAGTTGTGAGATGGAAAGTACGGAGCGCATCAGTGAGCACGTCGATGATGCACGGCGCATGAAAATTGAAGTGTTGGGGCCGAACGTTAATCAGTCGGATGTCGATTTCAGCGTGCTGGGCCACAAAATCACGTTCGGCCTTGCAGCGTTGAAGGGCGTGGGACACAACGTCGTGCAGGCAATAGTCGATGAACGGACGGCGCGTGGTCCGTTCAAGGATATTTTCAATCTGACCGAACGTGTCGATCCGAAAGTGCTAACCAAGGGCATGCTCGAAACACTGATCAAAGCAGGAACCTTAGACTGCCTGCCGGGCACAAGGGCGCAGCAGTCAGCGATTGTTGAACGGGCAGTTCAGTCGGCGTTGTCACGCCAGAAAGACAAGGCGCGCGGGCAGAAGAGTCTATTTGGCGGCGATGAAGACGACGCGGATGATTCTGGCAAATCAATCGCCATCAGTCTGCCGGATGTTCCAGACTGGACACCGCCCCAGAAGTTGGCATGGGAAAAGGATACGATCGGATTCTATCTGACCTCGCATCCGTTGACGCAGCATGCACGGCGGATAGAGCGGTATGCGGCGAATCACAATTCAGAACTGGCGGAGATGGAAGACGGTGTGCAGGTGACAGTTGGCGGGATGATTTCCTCGATTAAGCTGGCGACGGCCAAGAAGAGCAGTCGCAACGGACACAATCGCTATGCGAACTTCGATTTGGAAGATTCATCCGGCATCATGCGATGTATCGCTTGGCCTGAAGACTATGCGCGGTATGAAGAATTGATCAAGACGGAAAACGTGATCATCGTCGCGGGAAAAGTCGATCGGCGCAGTCGTGAACCAAATCTCATCGTGAATCGAATTCATACGCTCGATCAGGCCGATAAAGAATTTACGACTCATGTCGCGATCAAGTTTGAAAAAGGCCTGCATTCCCATGACGACATTCAGCAGGTCCGGAATGTCGTGACGCGTTTCCCTGGTGCGACGGAAGTGATTCTGATTGTCGATTCATTTGCGGAGAACCTGCGGGGCGGCAAGGGAATGAGCGAGCATGGAAATCATGATGCTGACAGCCATGGGCAGGGAGACTCCGACGAGCAATCTGAAGGCTCGCCGGTCTTACGATTGCGTTACATTCTGACGACCGGTAACGAATGCAAAGTCAACATCGGACCGGAGTTTCTGCAGGCACTCGCCGCGGTTGTTGGCGGCGACAACTATGACTTAAAAACGGCAAAGGCCAAACGACCCTCTGGGCAAAGCACCGGACGGTAGCAACTGAAGTGGCATCTACTCTGCATTGTTCCATAAGTCGGATCAGACAATTTTCCACGCAAGGCAGCATGCCCGGACGCTCCAACCCTGTTGGCCCCAGGGCACCCGTGAAAACGGCCTAAGTTCACTGTATGGATTTCGCATGATTCCGTGAAGTTTGTGGAAGATAGGCTTGGGGATTGTGGGTTGAAGTTGGTGTTGCTATTATTTCGAATTGAAGGTAGTGTGCTATCTGCCTGAGTCAAATCGGAACGATATTTTGATCCGCCTGACTCGGTGGGTGTAGCCATCAGCAAGCTCGAAGACAGTCGCGTACTTCCAGTCTCGTCAGCCCTCGAGTCCTGCGCAGCATACACCTTTGTGATCAGCCTCTGATGTTTTTGATCAGTCGGGCTTCTAAATTTGTGTTCAAACGGTTGCCGTTGTGGCAACGATCAGGTGTTTAGTTAGCTGTATAGCTCAAGGGTTTTGTGATGAGTAAGAACATTTTTGTGGGTAGCCTCGCGTGGGGCACGACGTCTGAGGGCCTCGAGCAGGCCTTCGCGCAGTACGGCGTTGTGACTTCTGCCAAGGTTGTTAGCGACCGCGAAACAGGCCGATCCAAAGGATTCGGTTTTGTGGAGATGGAGACCGGTGGTGATGAAGCCGTTCGTGCTCTGAACGGTTCAGATCTCGATGGTCGCCAGATTGTCGTCAACGAAGCACGTCCTCGCGAAAGCGGTGGCGGCGGTGGCGGTGGCGGCGGCGGTGGTGGACGCGGCGGCTATGGTGGTGGCGGCGGCGGTCGTGGAGGCAGTGGTGGTGGCGGCGGCGGCGGCTACGGTGGTGGCGGCGGCGGTCGTGGAGGCAGTGGTGGTGGCGGTGGACGCGACCGTTACTAGTTCAATTTTTGAGATTAATAGTTAGCGTGTTCCAGATTAATGCTGGGACATTCATGATCAAAAAAAAGATGGTCGGCTCATCAGAGCAGGCCATCTTTTTTGATTTACATCCCTTGCGAATACAAGTGTATTCAGCGACAGCAAAACATTGCAATCAGAGCTGGGCAGAGGAGGTTCCTAAAACGCGCCGCCAATCATCTGCAGGATACTGGATGCCTGTGCGTCACTGGACGGGAGCGTCCAGAGCCACATCGTGCGGACAAGTTCGATTCCGACGACTGCGCACATCACGGAAACCAATGCCGAAAAAGCGATCATGATCTTCGTGCCAGTGCTCCAGTCCACGTCGGCTCGTCCAACACGCATCGTAACAGGGAAGCCTGTAACTTGACTTTGACCCGACGTGAAGTTGGCGTCTTCTTCGAATTCCTCGGAGTCATGCACATCCTGATCACCGTCTTCTTCGAATTCATCTTCGCTGTATTCAGACGAACTTTCTTCGTTCTCAAACTCTTCTTCGACGTCTTGATCCTTTGCCGCAGCGGCGGACAATGTCGGAACGGCCACGGTCCTTGAAGAATCTAGATCTTCGTCTTCTTCAAATGTTAGCACGCCAGTATTGGAGCCGACTTCATCATCATCATCGTCAAGCCCAGCGAGTTCAAATTCACTGTCATTGCCGCTGCCTAATTTCCGAATTTCAAATTGGGTAGTCATGGCCGTCGAATCGGACAGGGCGGCTTTGGCACCCGGGATCGCCTGCATCGACATTGTCCGGCTCACATCGTCGGCTTGCATTGAGATCCCACTGTCGTCATCCAGATCCAGCGAAATCCCGCTGTCTCCGGCGTCCAGTGTGATCCCGCTGTCATCACCCAAGCTAGTTCCGCTGGCGTGGCTTTCCAGCGAAATCCCGCTGTCGTAGCTTTCCAGACTAATGCCGCTGTCGTCTGCTTCTAGACTGATACCACTGTCCATTTCCAGCGAAATTCCGCTTTCATCAGCTCCTAACCCAAGTCCGCTGCCGCGTACTTCGAGTGAGATGCCACTGTCAGGCTTATCTCTTCTGACGCCAGACCCCTTATTGATCAGTTTCAAGTCGCTGTCATCTGGCGGAAATTGAAGCCGGTTTGGTGTTGCCTTTGGCGGAGCTGACGGCTTCGTGGACGGGGTCGGTGAAAACTTTGCGGTTGGTGCGGGTGAAGGTTCCGCAAGGCGGATATCACTGTCAGTGCGATCTAGGTCTGCACTCAGTTTCACATCGCTGTCGCTGTCTGCACTCGGCACCAAGAGATCTTCGCTGCCCATCAGTTTGACATCACTGTCAGAATCGATGCCATCAAAATGTCCGGTCGCAGCCAGATTATTATCGACGGCCGCATCATTGTCAGCAAGCTGCACGTCGCTGTCATCGTCTTCACCAGACAGACGTACGTCGCTGTCAGAATCAGACATCTTAAAGTCGGAATCAATAGACGGGCCGACCTTACTGCCGGGGGCTTTCACTAGCACGACATCGCTGTCGGGATTGTCGAGCATCTCACCCGTAGCACCCAGATCGATGTCCGCGTGAGTCCCCGCACCAACCAGTTTAACATCACTGTCTGAATCCGAGATTTTTGCATCACTTCCCCAGCCACTCAGATCCAATTCATCTTCAGATTCTACTTCCTCGAGGTTTGGCCCACTGTCGCCAGCCAGTCGCACATCGCTGCCAGTAGTCTCCAGACTCTTCGCGTCTGTGTCGCCAAACAATGCTTCATCAAAAAACAGCCGCACGTCGCTGTCTGATGATGACAAATCAGCAGCATCCAGTTCTTCCAGAACGGACGATGACGAGCTCCCAGTGATGATTGGAAAGTCGGGCGAAGAATCCGCCTGCCGACTGCGCTGAAATTCATCGATATCCTGTTCGCGAAACTTCCAGCTGCCACGATCCGCGAATCCGCGAATTTCGCCCTGCTCACGGACCTTCATCAATTGCTCGGTCGTCATGTCCAGCAGGCCAGCTGCTTCTTCAAGGCTGAGATATTTCTTTGCCATCTGTTCCAATACTCCCAGAGGGGGGACATCCGTGCGAAAAAAGGTTGTGCCAGCGGTTGGTGATTGCAAGGACTACTGGTCTTCGTCGAACCCCGCGATCCGACAAAAACAATAAACGGACAATATCCTGCGCAGTTTGACTTATCTGTCGAATTCTAAAACAGTACTCTGCAGATGCAAGATCTTTGTTGCGAACACGCAAAGACTTGCACCGGTTGTGGCGATCTAACACTTGTGACTTCTCAGCTACCTAGGCGTCACAGCCCGCACTACCACTACGCTGCACACATTTGCCCTCACTGGCCGCATCAAGGCGACCTAGCTACCAGAAATACCGCAGTGCGATGTCTTATCCCGGATTCGGCGACTTCTCAGCAAGGTCTTCAAGAAAACCCTATCCACCCGGACCGGAAACAAGTATCTGTCTTTTCCAACCGAAATAAGTATTTCAAGTGCTACGACTGGAACCCGCTCGGCGGCTTCTGTGGATGATAAACAAGCCACTGATGATCATGCCACCGCCAAGGGCCTGACCCGAGTTGATCGTTTCTCCCAGCCACACCCATGCCGCTGCCATTGCTACAATTGGCGTCAGATTCTGGATCATGGCCGCCTGAGCTGCTCCGGCATGTTTCACACCGTAGCTCCACATCGCCAAGGCTAGTCCCGTGGAAAGAATTCCCGAGTACAAGGCGCAAGTGACCAACGACACATCTTTCATCGCAGCGACACTCGCCGGCACGGAGTCCCAGCCGATCACGAGCGCAATGATGATGTGAAAGGGTAAACCCAGCGTGGCGGAGCACGCCGACAATTGAATGGGAGAGATTTTTCCCAGCAACGGGCGACTAAAGACGGTGCCTCCGGCCCATGCCAGTGCCGCCGATAATGCAAACAGGTTTCCCAAGAGTTGCCCTGAGGCATCAGGGGTCGTCTGCGAATGTGTCGCAGTGACAACGTGCATAGCCCCTGGACTATTGACGGGCGGTGGCGGAGCTTTATGCAGTGTCACGATCATGGTCCCCGCAAACGCAATGGTCAGACCGACCCACGCCATGAGCGGGAGGATTTCTTTTAGAAAGAATCTTGCACCAATTGCAGTCCACATCGGGACAGTCGCCATGATTAGCGCGACATCGGCCGACGTCGCGTAAGAAATGGCCAGGAGAAACAGTAACTGGTACGCCATAGAAACGACGGATGCATAGATGCAGACGTCGCGTTTCGACAACGATTTGGCCGGTCTGATGCCATTCAGAAATTCCCGCCTCGCAAAAAAGATCAGCACGGCGGACGAAACCACCAGTCGGATCGCATTGAAGGCATAGGCGTCGATCTGGTGTAATGCCACTTTCATGACGGGGATGTTCACACCCCAGATGATCGCCACCAGCAGCAGCGTCAAGTCTGCCAGCCATAAAGGCCGCGCGGTCGGCGAGTTTAATGGTGATGTGACTGGAGCATTCATAAAGACGTTGTCGAAATTCGATGTTTCGTAACGAGGCTTTCGGCGTGGAGTTTTTTTTGAGGGGTGCTGCCACCGAATGCGGCTCAAAAAATCCAGTTGCAGGGTTCGCAAAACGTCGGGTGTCAATTTTTGACGGCGACCGATAACCGTGCAGGATATGTGAAACCTGCACACTGACCCTCCTCAACTGCACAACGTTCGCGCAGAATACGCCGAGTTCCCGGCATTGAGCCGGATACCGACGGGAGCGTGAACGATTATGGAGACGGCGAATATGACTGGATGGCGTTGGGCGATGATCGCCGGATTGACTTTGACAATCCCAACGGTGGCTGCAGCCGACGACTGGCCGCAATGGATGGGTCCGCACCGCGACAATGTCTGGCGTGAAAGTGGGATTATTAAAAAGTTTCCCACGGGCGGACCAAAAGTGCTGTGGCGCACTCTCATCTCGGGAGGTTATGCTGGTCCGGCAGTTGCAGATGGACGCGTCTTTATCACCGACTATGTGACAATCGACGACGTGAAAGTTGATAACTTCGATCGTAAAGAATTCACTGGGCAAGAGCGCATCCAGTGTCTGGATGAAGCCACCGGCCATGTTTTATGGGCCCATGAGTATCCCGTCAAGTACACGATTTCATATCCGGCAGGGCCTCGTTGCACGCCGAATGTCGAAAAAAATCGCGTGTATATGCTCGGGGCAGAAGGGAATTTGGTCTGTCTGAATACTGCCGATGGAAAAGTAATTTGGGCGCACGATTTGAAGTCGGAATACGGCACAAAGGCACCTCTGTGGGGCTACGCGGCTCATCCTCTGATTGACGGCGACAATCTTCTGTGTCTAGCCGGCGGTCTAGACAGTCATATCGTGGCCTTCAGCAAGCACGATGGAAAGGAAGTTTGGAGGAGCACGACGTCACCTGAACAAGGCTATTCACCGCCAACAATTTTCAAACATGGTGGAGTGCGGCAACTGATTCTGCTGCGTCCGAATGCCGTGTCATCGCTTGACCCGGAGACCGGTAAGGAATACTGGTCGATCCCATACGAAGCCTCCATTTCGATTATTATGTCGCCTGTCATGGTCGGTGATTATTTGTACGTCGCTGGCCATAGCAATCGGAACGTGCTAATCCAGATGGATCCTACAAAACCCGCCGCCACCGAAGTCTGGCACGACAAGCAGAACATCATCTGTCCTGTCAATGTGCAGCCGATCGTTGATGGAAACACGCTCTATGGGATGGACCAGAAAGGTGTCATGCGTGCCGTCTCGATTCCTGACGGAGAGCGTCTGTGGGAAACCCACGCCCCGATCGGACGTCGCGTCGCTGACTCGGAGACGGTTTTTATTGTGCGTCACGAAGATCGTTATATCCTCTTCAATGAACTGGGTGAATTACTGTTCGCCCATCTGTCACCGGAGGGCTACACCGAAATCGATCGCGTCAAAGTGATTGAGCAGACCAATACGGCGCTTGGACGTGACGTCGTCTGGAGTATGCCAGCTTTTGCAAACAAGCATGCTTACATTCGAAACGACAAAGAAATCATCTGCGTCGATTTGGCGAACTAGGAACTCATATGACTTCATGGCCCACCACGCTGCAGTCCGCTGCCGAATTGCTCCGCACTGGATATCTTGTCGCGTTTCCCACCGAAACGGTTTACGGACTTGGTGCCGATGCCACCAATCCGGCTGCCGTGGCACGTATTTTTGAAGCCAAACAACGCCCAACATTTGATCCGCTGATTGTGCATGTCGCCAAACTCGCGCAGGTCGAGAGTGTCGTCAGTCAGTTTCCTGAGACAGCGCGCCTGCTAGCCACGGAATTCTGGCCTGGCCCTTTGACACTTGTCCTTCCCAAACGTGATATCATCCCGGACCTTGTGACGGCAGGTCTGTCGGGTGTCGGGATCCGCATTCCGCGGCATCCGGTGGCCATCGAACTTTTGAAAGCCGCTGGCTGTCCTGTGGCCGCTCCGAGTGCCAATCCCTTCGGCGGTATTAGTCCGACGACGGCCCAGCATGTCGCCGATGGCCTGGGAAGCAGCGTCGATTGTATTGTCGATGGTGGTCCGTGTGCGGTTGGACTGGAATCCACAGTGCTGTCATTGATGACCGAACGGCCAGTGCTGCTGCGTCACGGTGGGTGTCCGCTGGAAGACATCGAACGCCTCATCGGTCCGGTTGAGATTGCACGGTCTGACCCTTCGCGGGACGATGCGGCTCAACCGGCCCCCGGAATGCTCAGCCGCCACTACGCGCCCGCCACGCGGCTGATCGTCATCCCCCATCAACAACTTGCAGAACCAATTGCGGGACTGCGGTGCGGGCTGCTTACGGCAGGCAAACAGCCATTTTCAGGTCGATTTGTGAGAATTGAGACTCTTTCTGACGACGGAAATTTGCAAACTTGTGCCGCAAATTTCTTTGCAGCCATGAGAACTCTCGACGCGTCCGATCTGGACGTTATCATCGGTCATGAATTTCCTCCTCACGGCTTGGGTGTTGCCTTAAACGATCGTTTGCGGCGAGCCGCCCATTGACATTATCTCGATTTTTCTATGCCAACATTGGCATGAAATGATTTTCATGAACAGAACGTCTTGGATCTTGGTTGCTGCGGCATGTATGGTTGCCGTTTCCCTGCGGTTGATTGATCGCCCCTACATGAACTTCTCTGCTCTCGGTGCCCTCGCCGTGCTTTGCGGAGCAGTTGTGCGACCGGCATGGTTGGGGATCCTGATCCTGCTGGGATGCCGCACACTTACAGATGTCATCATCGAAGCAAAGACGGGCGACGGATTTTACGGTTCATGGATGTTCGACTACGCCGCTTATGTTGCCATCTTCGCACTCGGACGATGCATCCTGCCAAAACACTTTGCTTCTGCGTTTGGAACTGGATTACTGGCCGGTGCTGCCTTCTTTCTAGTCAGTAATCTTGGCGTGTGGTGCATGCCATATGAAGCAGGCGAATATCTTTATCCGCGGACGCTTACCGGGCTCACCAAGTGCTTTATAAATGCCATCCCATTCGCACGCGGCACATTCCTTGGCGACATCGGCTTCACCGTCGTCTTTATGGGTGCGATGCAGCTGCTGGCATTAACCACAAAGCGTGAATCGTCGGACGCAGATTTCGCTGGAATACGCCGTTAGATACAGGCTGCAATTCCGGTAGCCAAGACATCCATGTCCGAGGCGTTTCTAGGCGGCATTCCATTGCCCCACGCCTTCCGTATCATTGCATCTTCCGGCCAATATCGATGCACGGTCACGCGGCCGACATGATGAATGGCCATCCTGCTTGAACGCGGGCTCGCTCTACTTAGTAATGCGTACCAGTTTCATCAGACGACCGGCGACGTTCCAGTCCTGAACATACAGGTTGCCGTCTTTGTCCCAGTATGATCCGTGCGTGCCGCTGAAGATCCCTTCGATCCACTGCTCCTGCGGTATGTTGTAGCTGCCACCTTTCGCCGGATCCGGATTGTGGCCGAGCACGGAGATAATCTTGTTGCTCTTGTCCAAGATCACGACTCTTCCTTGTAAATCTGGAATAGCTACAAAATCGCCATGGATCGCGACCGATGTGGGCATCCCCAAGCCTGTGATTACCTCTTCGATGAAGTTCCCCTCAAGATCGTAGTGCAGCAGGCGACCCTTGGGCTCGTGGTTGCGATCACAGATCAGCAGCCGAGGCGGCTCGTAACGCGTGTCCAGCGTCATGCCGTGTGCCGTGTTGAATTGCTTGAGGTCATTCCCTTTACTGCCAAAGTGCATGAGGTACTTACCTGTTTTGTCGAACTTGAAGATGTAGTTGCTGGCGTAACCATCGGACAGAATGATGTCGCCGTTGGGGGCGACCGTAATCGCAGTCGGATTAAATTGCTTCAAATCAAGCTTTGATTCCTTCGGGAATGGCAATTTGAGCACGATGTCACCGGTTTCCGCGTTAAACTTGATCCCTTCCGCGTTCGCGTTGCGTGCACCGTAGATAAATTCGCCTTCGGCCTCATCTCGAATTTCGATATCATGGATCCGCGTATACTCGTCCCCGACGAAACGGCGAATTAACTTGCCGTCCGGCGAGAAGACAAACACGCCCATATCAGCGCTGGTATAGATATTGCCCGCTTTGTCGATCACGACACCGCCGTGAGTCGGACCAATGACCGACTTGCCGTCTTCGCCAAGTCCCCAGCCTGGCACTGTGTCGAAGGTCATCGCTCCCGAACCCATCCGAACCGGTGCCACCTTGTCCGTTGCAAAGCCGGATACTGCAATGCTCAACAAAACCGTAAAGGCGATGGACTTCAAAATACTCTTCATGTTCAGGATTCCTGGTTGAACTTTGAGCGGCAATGGTCAGACTTTGGTGCAGCCGGACGATCAAACGTTACGCGGCGTCTGGTTCGGGCGAAATCGACTTCAGCTTTAATCGATTCCGGTTTGTGTGAACAAGTTCTAGTCCATGAAAAGCAAGGTTGTCAAATGGTCGCAGGGCATCGGCAGGATTTCAGACAGTCAGTGAAACACACAATCGGACTTCTGATCGCACTGATGGTCACACCGTTTGCATCGTCGCGCGCCGCGGAAAACTCCCGGCCAAACATCATCCTGATCATGGCGGATGACTTCGGGTACGAATGCGTCACGGCGAATGGAGGTCAGTCGTACCAAACGCCAAACCTTGACAAACTTGCCGCTACG
>QWQG01000247.1 GCA_003670925.1 Planctomycetota bacterium
GAGGTTACGGATGAAGGTAAAGATACAACGCATGTTGATTTCGACCTGAGCGCTTACTACGAAGCTCTTTTTGCCTCGATTTTCGCCACGACGTGGGATGGTGAAGTTTCGGAGGGCGAGTTCTCCGAAGCTGATCCGGCTGATTTTGAAAGCGTCGCGGTTGAGGATCAGGCCATTTTTGAAGATTTGGAATCAATTGCAGATTTGGAATCAGGGGACATATGGGATCGGTCCGTCATGTTCTTGAGTGCAAATGCCGGCGGTGTCGAAGTGCAGCGAAGCAACGTCAGCAGCGAGGTTATGACCGCGACGACTGCGGCATCAACACTTGCGATTCCTGTCAAACCTCAGTCCTCCACCGCACTCTTCAGTTCCGACCGAGATCGATCGCCGATGAGCATTCCAGCCGTGGCGCAAGCGACATCAGTCTTGGGTAGCCATGCGAGTCTGGGAAAACGGAATGCCACCCTGCGGCGATTATCAGCGCAACTCACGGCCACGAGACAAATTCCTGCAGCTGAAGGTTTGTCCAACCTGTCGCCAATTCTGGGCGGCGACGTGGCCCCAAGTGAAACTGAATCACCAGAAAATTCTGTCGATTCGCCGCCGGTAGAAGCCGGATCGAGCGAGGAAACGGTCAGCGAAAATGGATCTTCCACGGCTGCCGGTTTTGCGGCGAACCAGTACGTGCAGACGGGCAGCCGTCGCGCCGCGACGATTGACCGCGTCATGGCCCAGTATGCGGAGCATCTCTTCAATAGCTGAGTTTCCGCACAAATTGATCGAATCAACGTCCGGTGGTTTGAGTCTCGCGTGAGACGTCCAGCCACGCGGGCGTTTTTCTTTTTGCGGAACAGTTGCAATTGACTTCAGCACCCCGCTACTCTGAGCATGTTCAGGCTTGATCAAGTAACAGACCGCCAGCGGGCAATTGCACTCACTTTGTAACCCGAAGCGTCAGCGAGGGGCTTTGACTGTTTATTTTCAACGAGAATTCCCTCGCTGACGCTTCGGGTTAGTGAGTCCAGAATGAAACTGAGTGCCATTGGGCTAGCGCGATGCCGCTCACAGGAAAAGGCTCAAGTCCCCGCCATTCGAACTTAACAGTATGGCGTCAATGCCAGATGTTTCCCTCCTCCCCGCGCTGCCTCATTTCATCCCCAACCGGAACTGCTCATGAAGTCGCCCATTTTGCTGCTTGCCTCATCATTTCTATTGGCCTTAAGTGGCGGCTTGCGGGCGCAAGATTCAGGCGGCTCCGATTTTGCGCCACTGCAGGCGCAGTATGAAAAATCGCAGGCGGCGGTCTTACAGAAGTATTGTCTGAAATGTCATTCAACGGCTGAAAAACAGGGCGAGCTGGATTTGGAACAGTTTCATTCGGTCGCCGATTTGCGTGGCAACGTTGTGCCGTGGCAGCGTGTTGTGGAGATGTTGGATGATGGCGAGATGCCGCCAAAGGATGCGGAGTTTCAGCCCACGAAGGCAGAACACATGGGTCTGCGAAACTGGGTCCGCAGTGTGCTTGATGCTGACGCGAAAGCCAACGCCGGTGATCCGGGGCCAGTGGTTCTCCGCCGTCTGAACAACGCGGAATTCAACTACACCACGCAGGATCTTACGGGAGTGCCGCTGGAACCCACCCGCGAGTTCCCGGTTGACAGCGCGGCGGGGGAAGGATTTACAAATGTTGGCAATGCGCTTGTCATGTCACCTGCGCTGGTCCAGAAGTATCTGGACGCGGGGAAGGACATCGCGAGTCATGCGATGCTGCTGCCGCACGGGATTGAATTTTCTCCGAAATCGACTTCCCGCGACTGGACGAATCAGCGGCTCGACGAGATTCGTCAGTTCTACGCGCGATATTCTGACAGCGGTGGTGCGACGGCCGTCAATCTGCAGGGCATTCAGTTTGAGACCAATGGCGGCGGACGACTGCCGCTGGAGCTGTATCTTCGAACGACCATGATCGAACGCGACGCACTGCGTGCCGGATCAAAGACGATTGCCGAAGTGGCGCGTGAACATGGGCTCAATGAAAAATATTTAACCGCGCTGTGGATGGCGTTGAACGACACGCAGCCGTCGCTTGTGCTGGACATGCTCCGTGCCCAATGGCGCGATGCGAAACCGGAAGATACTCCCGCTCTTGTCGCTGCGATTGTGCAATGGCAGCAGACTTTGTGGCGATTCACCACGATCGGGCACATCGGCAAACGCGATGGGCCCGCGGCATGGCAGGTTCCCGTGCAACCGTTGGCTGCGCGACAGGAAATTCGCGTGAAGATGCCTGCGCCGCAGGATGGAAAAAACATCACGCTGTATCTGGCGACGTCGGACGCATCTGATGGAAATACCCACGACTTTGCAGTCTGGGAAAATCCTCGCTTCGTCGCCGCAGGTCAGCCCGATCTTCTGCTCCGAGATGTCCGCCATGCCGTGGCAACGTTGTCGGCTCATCGGGAACAGGTTGTGAACAGTGTGGCGGCGTGTTTGAATGCTGCCGCAGAAGCAGGTGCGGCGGCTGATGCGGCGACGCTCGATGAACTCGCGGCTACGCACAGCGTCGACCGAAATGTTCTGGCGGCTTGGTTTGCGTACCTTGGAATCGGTGCGGGTGAAGCAAGAATCGAGACATACATCACGCAGAAGATGGAACGCTCAGAAAACTCCGACTTCGTCAAAGGCTGGGTCGGGCCGGATGCCTTGAGCGTGATTGCAAATTCATCAGATGATCTTGTGCGCGTCCCCGGTGACATGCAACCGCACAGTGTGGGTGTTCACCCCACGCCAAAACTGCGCGTGGCAGTGGGTTGGCGCAGTCCGATCACGGGGGCGGTGAATGTGACGGGGCGCGTGCAGCGGGCTCACGTGGGTTGCGGCAATGGCGTCACATGGTTGGTAGAACTGCGCCGCGGGAATACGCGCCAACGTCTGGCGTCTGGCACAGCAGCAGGGGCGGAAGAACAGTTGTTCGGTCCCTTTGAGAATCTTATTGTCCAGCCGGGTGATTTATTAACGCTGGTCATCGGGCCACGTGATGGAGAACATTCGTGTGATTTGACGGCGCTTGATTTATCGGTGACGGCGAAGGATTCTGCTGCCGCCGAATGGAATCTCGGCAAAGACATTTCACCCGACATCCTTGCCGGCAACCCACACCCGGATCGACTTGGCAATCTGGACGTCTGGCATTTTTTCAGTGAACCAGACGCGGGTGGTGGTGCAGATTCGATTGTGCCTGCCGGTTCGCTGATCGCTCAATGGCAAGTCGCGGCGGATGCGGAATCCAAAAAACTGTTAGCCGAAAAACTTCAGGCCTTGTTGACGAATGGTATCGGTGACATCGCCGCAGACGCGCCGGATGCAGTCCTACACCGCCAATTGACATCGCTCAACGGGCCTCTGTTTGCTGTCGTGCGCAAGGAACTGCTAACGCATCAAATGGAGAATATTGAGGGGCCTGAAACACACGTCGGCCTTGATCCTGGCCTGTTCGGCAAGCATCCGGCTGGCGGATCGATCGCTGCCGCGAACCTGTATGTGGAGGCACCGTCGGTGCTGGAAGTCAACGTACCGGCCGACTTTGTGGAAGGCTGCGAATTCGTGGCTACTGGTGTCCTTGATGTCACAACGGGTGCTGAAGGAACTGTGCAGTTGCAGGTGCTGACGGCGAAGCCTGAAAGACTCTCCAGCCTTGCCGCGAGCGCGACAAACACAAACGGTGGCAAGTCCACTTGGTCTGACGGCGACAAACCTGTCAGCTCTGACACGCCCATTCTTGTTGCCGAAAATAGTGCGGCCCGCGCACGACTGCTGGCTCATTTTGACGAATTTCGTAATCTGTTTCCTGCGGCGTTGTGTTACACCAAGATTGTTCCCGTTGATGAAGTGGTCACCCTGACATTGTATTATCGCGAAGACGACCATCTGCAGCGGCTCATGCTGAATGACGCCGAAAAAGCCGAACTTGATCGACTTTGGGAGGACATGCATTTTGTCAGTCAGGACCCATTGGCACTTGTCGATGCCTACGATCAACTCTGGCAGTTTGCCACTCAGGATGCCGATCCGAGTGCCTTCACGCCGATGCACGAGGGCATTCTGCAGCGCGCGGATGAGTTCCGAAAGCTGCTGCTGGACACGGAGCCCGTCCACGTGCAGGCCGTGCTGGATTTTGCGAACCGAGCTTGGCGACGTCCGCTGTCTGAATCTGAACGCGCGCAACTGACGCAACTGTATGGCAAACTGCGTGAGCAGGAACTTTCGCACGATGCTGCAATTCGCATGTTGCTGGCCCGTGTGTTCGTGACATCCGCGTTCTTGTATCGCGGCGAATACGCGCAGCCCGGAACGGCGGCCACTCCGGTGAGTGACTTTGAACTGGCGAATCGGCTGAGCTACTTTCTGTGGTCATCATTGCCCGATCAGGAATTGCGCGACCTCGCCGCAGCCGGAACTTTGCATCAGCCCGAGGTTCTGCGAGCACAAACGCAGCGGATGATGGCCGACCCGAAAACGCGGCGCATGGCGATTGAATTTGGATGCCAGTGGCTTCACATTCGTGACTTTGATCAGTTGGATGAAAAGAGCGAACAGCATTATCCTGAGTTCAAAGAACTGCGTGGTGCGATGTACGAAGAGGCGATTCGGTTTTTCGAAGATATGTTCCGCAATGACGGCTCCGTCCTCAATCTGCTCAATGCTGATTATACGTTCGTGAACGCTCAACTGGCTCAGTTCTACGGCATTGTCGGTCTTGAAGGTGACGGTTGGCAACGCGTTAACGGCACTAAGGGCGTGTCACGCGGCGGCATTCTGACAATGGCGGCGACGCTGTCGAAGCAATCCGGAGCATCGCGGACCAGTCCCATTCTGCGCGGCAACTGGGTGTCCGAATTTCTGCTTGGCGAAAAGCTGCCACGACCTCCCAAAGGCGTTCCGGTCCTGCCCGAAGATGCCCCGGCCGATCTGACCGAACGCCAGCTCACGGAACTTCACAGCAGCGATCCGGCGTGCGTGAAGTGTCATCAGCGGATCGACATTTATGGGTACTCTCTGGAAAAGTTTGATACGATCGGTCGTCTCCGTGCTGAAGACACATTCGGCCACGAAATTGACGCCCATGCGGTCCTGCCTGACGGAACAGCCATTAACGGTGTCGATGGCCTCCGTGACTATCTGGTCAATACCCGCCGCGCCGCCTTCCTTCGCACCTTCTGCCGTCGGCTGCTCGGCTATGCTCTGGGCCGGTCAATTCAACTTTCCGACGAACCATTGATTGAGGAAATCATGAGCCAGCTCAAAGACCACGACTATCGGTTTTCCGTGGCTCTGGAAACCATCACCCTCAGTCCCCAGTTTCGCATGATCCGCGGCACCGATGCCGCACGAACAACTGCGGCGGCTGAATAATAACGTGGCTCTGCCAATTCTAAGGCTCTGCCAGTTCTAAGGCTCTGCCAGTTCTAAGGCTCTGCCAGTTCTAATGATGTTCATCGCAACGCCACTTTGCATGGTATCGTGACGTCGGTTAACCGCCTCAATCGTTATGTACGACAGGACAGGCTTCTGCTTGTGTCTTGTTCCACCATAAATGGTCAGCAGAAACGACCAGTGTATGGCGTCATCGCCGGCACATTTCTTGATGACTTTAACCATTCTTCTCAAGTTCGCACCTGACGATCAGGCGGTTTTGACGTCCGTCCATAATCGGCCAAAGCCGATCTCGTTGGAATTCCGATAGTGAATCGGGGCAAGATGGGGGCCACCGAAAGCCACGTTTCCCACCGAAAGCCACGTTTCGTGTCCGCTGAAGAAACTGGGGAGAATTAGCAATGTCCGACGAACACAACGATATCATCGCCGCTCAGCACCATCTCGCAACGGCGGATGAGTACGAAGAAATCAGCAGCGAAGAAGTTGATCGGGCTGTCGAAGCGCTCGACCGACTCATCGCGGGCGTGCAGAGCGAAAATATTAAGCATTACTTGGAAGAAGCGGCCAGCAATATCTACTACCTTGTGTACGAGCAGGAAGTTGCTGAGACCGACGAGGAAATTGATCAAGCTGCATAGTTCTGTGGCAGCAGCGTGTGATGCACACGTGGGCTTTCTAAGGCAAGACCCCAGGTGGGAGCGGATCGATTTTCGATCAACGATTTTCGATCCGATACAAATGCGTTGTCGATCTCAAAAACAGCGCGTGCCCGGCGACAGCAGGTGAGGCCATAAAGTCTGCAGCCAGCGTGTTTTTAGCAAGCTCCTTGAATTCATCGCCCGCCTGCAACACGGTGCATGTGCCGTTCTCGCCGCAGAAGTACAGATGCCCTTCCGATTCTAGCGGAGATGCGGAATAGTCGCCGGATAATCGATCGAACCAGACGTCTTCGCCGGTGACAGGATTCACACAGCGGACAATGCCCTTGTCGCTGACAAAGTACAGGCGATCGTCGTGCAGCAGCAACGACGGCTTTTGAGGAATCTGCTTGTCGGCCTTCCATGCGACATGCGTTTCTGTAACGTCACCCTCGCCGTCAAGCCGCACCGCGACCAAGCGGGACTGCATGTAACTTGTGGCCACGTAAACCGTATCACCCGAAGCGACCGGACGTGGGACGGTCGAGAAACCCAGTTGACCATACGAGGCCTTCCAGACTTCGCTGCCGGTCTCTGCATCGTAGGCATAGACCCAATTGGCTGCAGGTGAAATCACGAGGGCGCGCCCCTTCACATGCACAATCAGCGGTGTTCCGTAAGCCTTCCGGAGTTCCGGAGTTTCGTCCATTTTGCCTGATCGCGCTGTCTTCCAGATGACTTCGCCAGTGGCTCCAGCGAGGGCCGCGATGAACTGTTGATCCGTACCGTCAAAATGGATAATGACACTGTCACGCCAGACAACCGGAGAACTCCCCGGCCCGTTTTGATGGTCAATCTTCAGGGTGTCATTTTTCCAGAGGATGGTGCCATTTGTCCGATCGATCGCGGCGGTTCCGTAAGTTCCAAAATGGCAAAAGACCTTGTCGCCGGCTATCACGGGAGTCGGTGACGCATAACTATTCAATGAATGCTTCGGTTCCGGTTCCGCAACTTCGAACAGATCAATCGCTTGTGCAATGACCCCTGTTTCGCGATTGATGCAGATGGCCTGCAGTGTCAGCGTGCCGGCGACTTGCAATCCGTCTGAATTCTTAAGCTTTGCCAGTCGTTCCTTTTCCTGTTCCGCCGTGAGTTCCTTGGCGATGGCGGTTGTCAGCCAGATCTGATTGCCGGAAATGACGGGCGATGAATGACCTTCACCAGGAGTCGCCGTTTTCCAAACAACGTTTTCCGTTTCACTCCATGTGATCGGCAATCCCGTCGCCGCCGCATGACCCTGCCCTTCCGGCCCACGAAACTGCGTCCATTCGTCCTCCGCAAACGCCGTACAATTGCTGCTTAAGCAGTGGGCTGTCATGAGCACACACACAAATCGCGAAACGTACGACATGCAATACTCCCCGAACCCAATTCATGCGACCAATGCACCATGTCTCATCCGTGAATCAGCCGCTAGACGACGATAATCCGCAGGATCATAACGACTTCGGAAATGTTGTCACGTTGGCCTTTGGTGGTGCAACATGAGTCGAATCCACCACCCGTCAACACCACCCTGCGCACTATGGCACATGGAAAGTGCCTGCTAGTGCCGCCTTTAAGGGCGTTGCCCTAGTTCTCTGTCAAGGCTTGATCTTGGGGTACGATGGGCATTCTTGCCCGTCTAAACGCAGTCGGACAAGAATGTCCAACCTACTTTTTAAGACTTAACAAGGCCCTCGGCTATCACATCGCGCCCTTTCAGGGCCACCGCAACACAACGCACCCCCCGCCGCTCCAATCAAAAACTCGTGACATAGGACGATTTGAGCAAGTCGCTGCAGCCAATTTTGCAACCGATCCGGATTGTGTGCTTTAGTTGGTTGTGACAACCGGGGGGCGTTCCAGGATGGGACGTCAACCCCTACTCGACCGGTGGCGGCCAGAACTTCTTCAACACCACCGGTGGCGGCCAGATGCGCTATCCGGCCGTGGCGACCGGCCCTGCAGGCAACCTTGCCGTGGGTACCGCGATCGGCGCCGCTGGCTCCTACGCCACCTCCATCGCGTCCGTGGTGTTCGGTTCCGCTGCTGGCCTTGGTGAATTACCGCATCTTTCGCAGGTGGTCCAATCGGGGGTGATCGGTAATTTAGCCACGTTATCACCATGTCTTTCGCCCCAGCGGGGTTGTTTGCGGAAGAAGTCGGTGGCTAGTCCATACGGGATGGGTTGGGACGCATTGAAATCGTACCAATAGCGTTTGAGTCGTCGAAGTTTTGAATGATGGGTGTTCAAACTTCTTTGATGATATATTATTCAGTTGGTAGAATGTTTCGATCATGGCTACGGAAACCGTCGAGAATTACATCAAGGCGACTTATGTGCTCCGTCGAGAATCGCCCAGCGGCGAGGCTGGCGTCGTTCGCCTTGCGCAGGAAGTTGGTGTGACAAAGGGGACGGCGACAAGCATGATCAAGCGGCTTGCGAAGTTGGACTGGGCCGATGTCCATGAAGAAGCAGAGCGACTTGAACATGCAGATTCCCCGCGCACACTCGACCGCTTGGATGAATTTCTTCGTCGCCCTTCGACGGACCCACACGGCGACCCTCTCCCAAGCGCATCGGGCAAAGTTTCAGAATTGCGCGGCGAAGATTCTCGGACGATTGCAATAGTTCTTCAGCGCATATCGTTCTGCACGCAATCGAACTAGGATGCCATAATGTCTTCGGAAACAACGCTCGAGCGAGCCATAAAAGATGCGAATGATGGGAAACTTAATGCTGCATTAGCGTCAGTCCGATTCTTGATCAAACGCAAGCCGCAGGACTTGGATGCTGTCCAGATATTTGGAATGTTGCTTGTTCGTGCGGGAGAAATGCAGCAAGCAATTTATCACCTGGGCAAAGCAGTTGCCACCGCACCGAATGTGACGGCGTATCGAAACAATTATGCCAATGCGCTGATGCAGAGTGGTCGTGCTGCGGAAGCGGTCGATCAACTACGCAAGGTGATCGATATTGATCCGAACTATTTGCTCGGGTACTTGAACATGATCCTAGCATGCGCGGCGGTTGGTGATTCGCTTGGAGGAATCGAAGCGGGGCGGCGCGGTCTGGAACTCCGCCCAGATTGGCCGGAACTGTCGCGCAACTTAGCAAGTGTTCTCAAAGATGCGGGGCGCGTGGAGGAGGCGATTGCGGAATATCAACGCGCAGTCGCAAAGGCACCAAAGGATGCGGGACTTCGATCGAGTTCGCTTTTGAGCCTGAATTATCCGGATTTTCCAGTGGAATTTGTATCACAGGCGCACCGCGATTATGCGCAGTGCGTTCGGACGTGCTATTCGCCAGCTCGCACAGATCCATCTCCTGATCGACCGCTGCGAATTGGCGTTTTGTCTGGCGATATGCGGACGCATTCAGTGGCGTATTTCGCCGAGTCGTTCATGCGCAATCGTCCACAAGGTTGCACGCTGACCATCTTTGCAACAGATGTGGCACGAGTTGGAGATGAGATGCGTGAACACATTCGAAGTATGAGTGATCAGTGGGTTGATGCAATTGGAATGGGAGACGAGGCGCTTGATCAAGCGATTCGAAGTCGCAACATAGATGTCCTGGTCGAACTTGGCGGGCACACATCGGGCGGTCAACTGCCTGCGCTTGATTTTTCGCCCGCACCAGTGATCGTCTCAGCGATTGGTTATCCCAATACCACTGGACATCCTGCAGTCGGGTGGCGCGTCGTCGATTCGATCACCGATGGTTCAGAAAGCGACGCACTTTGCACCGAACGCCTCTTGCGGATTGATCCTTGCTTCCTCTGTTATTCCCCGCCTAAGAATGCCCCAGAGCCGGCGATGCCTGCGGCTGATGGGCCAATCATTTTTGGCTCGTTCAACTTAGCGGCCAAGATCACGCCGCGTTCAGTCGCGCTGTGGGCAGGGGCTTTGAACTCTGTTCTGAATTCGCGTCTGCTGCTGAAAAGCAAGGCAATCGCAGATCCTGGCAGTCGGGAGTTCTTCCTGGAGAGACTCGCATCAAATGGGATTGCAAGTGACCGCGTCGATATTGTTGCATATACCAATGGATTGCAAGATCACTGGAATCTGTATTCACGTGTGCATGTTGCGCTTGACACCACTCCCTATAACGGAACCACAACGACCTGTGAAGCGCTTTGGATGGGAGTGCCTTTGGTGGCGATCGAAGGAGATCGACATTCGGCGCGAGTCAGCACGAGCATCTTGCACGCCGCTGGACACAAAGAGTGGGTTGCAAAATCACCTGAAGATTTTGCCGCAATCGCATCAGGACTCGCGACAGATCGCGACCGTTTGCAAACGCTTCGATTTGGACTTCGCAGTGCACTGAAAGCATCTGTCCTATGCGATCAAGTTGCCTACGCAGATCGCTTCCATGCTGCGCTGCGAAACGCATGGCGCAGTTGGTGCGCATCCTCGAAATGATCAGCATGATGCTCGCCCCTTTGCAAGAGAGCACACTCACCATCCGGCCAATGTTGGATTTCTTTGATGGAGGCTGCCGCGATCGCGGTGAACTGCCTTCAGGCGTCACCAACTCCACCGATTTCCTCCGGGATTTTGTGCCTCGCAGCTTCTTCTGCCCGTTGCGTCTATCCAGTGAATGGACCGTGTTTAGCCCCGGTTCTCTGTCAAAGCTTGATCTTGGGGTACGATGGGCATTCTTGCCCGTCTAAACGCCGTCGGACAAGAATGTCCAACCTAGTGCGCCTGTGAGGGCGTTTGACTGGAAGGGTGCAAGTCCCTTCATGGACTGATCTGAGTCCATTAACTGAAGGTAACTGCGTTCTCGTAAGAGGAGGTGGAGA
>QWQG01000252.1 GCA_003670925.1 Planctomycetota bacterium
CATCAAGAAATAAACCAAATGGCCATCCGGCAGCCAGTCCTGCGGCGATGGCGGAAACAGCCAGCTCTGATCCGGACTCCATTCACGAAACGTTCGACTCATCCTTGACCTCGACTCCACGTCGCGCGAAAAACGGCTGAAGAAAGCTGCTAAAAATCAAACGCAACAGCAGCGGCGGCGGTTTTTAGCGCATTGCCGCAGTAATTTGCAGGTCGGACGAGGTATCGGGACAGACTCCTAGGGCCGATTATAAGGGCTGAAACGTGGAAGCCGTATGATTCTGGGATGCGACTATTTGACAACGGGGCGGGTGCGACGGTAAAACAGGAAGTCACGGGGGACACGTGCGAATATCCCGTGGAAATCGAGTATCGGTGTTCAGCAGATCGTGACGGGGTTGCGTCAATTGCTGATTGAAATCATAGTCATCATTCGCCTCAGAAGTTGAGTTTTCTTATGAAACTGTTTATTCGAATCTGCCTTTCGTTGTGTGCTGCGGCTGTGTTTGCGACCTCTGCGAATGCACAATATTGGAATCCGTGGAGTGGGTGGTGGGGCGCGGGCTATTATGGAAGCCCCGTGTATGCTGCCCCGGTCTACACAACCTATTATGGATCGTACAACTCCGGATTTTCGTCTTATGGCGGTTGCTGTGCAACGTCTTGCTGTGATGCATGCAGTTCAGGCTGCAGTTCAGGTTCATGTGGTTCAGGTTCGTGTGGTTCAGGTTCGTGTGGTTCAGGTTCGTGTGTGGGAAGTACGTCAAGTGGTTCGTTAAAACCGTCTCAGGATCCGATCTCAGACAAGAAGTCACCCGCCTACGAAGGCGAGACTCGTTCACGAGAATTCAATTCGGACGCAGTATCTCCTCGGACCCCAGCGACTGAGGATGCTCTGGACGACCGCACCGATCAGTTCCGCAGTCCACGGCCGAATCCTGGCACTGGCACAAAGATGTTTGATGAAACTGTTGATCCGGCACGGGAACGGGCAAATCAAAAGCCACCAATGATCGATCCTCTGGACGGAAAGGCACTTGACCCAATTGAGAGCAGTCCCGTGACACCAATTGATGAAAAGACATTCTTCGAGGACACTTCCAAACCAGACAACAGTGTTTCCCGTGGGCGTGATGCCGTCATCGCCCGCACTGGTTCCCTAAGTGAAGTAATCGCACCAAAGCGTTTGGCATCGCGTTTCTTGCCAGCCACAAAGCATGCTGCTTCCAGCAGCAAACTGGCCGACAAGTCCTACGACGCGAAGTCTGATTCACCGCGACCAATTCGTTGGATTTCTGCACCCCTTGCGGATGGCCATGTGCAATTGTGAGCATAGCCGTTGGTTGGCCCTTTGTTGAACTAGAAAGCCCCAGAGTCCGCTCTGGGGCTTTCCTCATTAACGACTGTACCAACTGCAGAGCGCCGAGACCTGTTGCATTGTGGCGAGTTGTTGAACGCGTTTTTTGGCACTAGGCATGCCAAGCGCGGGTGAATATCCGAAGTTGTGGTCGAGCGTGGCGAGTGCAGCCTGAACATCTGGCAGTGAGATGGTCTGGCGTCCGTTGCGTGCCGCGCGCATGCGTGCGACCCATAACGTCGCGGGATACATCAATGCCAGACTTTGAAATCCATCAATGAACGGCATGTCGTAGCACGCACGACCACAAAAATGCAGGCCTTGCAATTTGACGCGAAAATAACGCACGAACAACTCGTCGAATTCAGGGTTCCGTCCGCCGAACTCATGTTCCAGTTGGGCGAACGTCGGCATTGTAGCCAAACTTGCCGGAGCAGATTCAGGAACTATCGCTGAACGGCCAGAAAACGCGATCCGCACCGAGATTGGATCGGCCATGATCGGAATGCGCCCACGTCCCAAGGTGAAACGGATGCCATCACTCAGCAATCGTATGCGGCCCATAAAACCACTGCGCGCTGTCATGTCGGTATCGTGTCGTAGGAGTTGCGCCACCAACTGCCGAAACATTGTGCTTCCAAAACCTGTTGGCTGAACCAGCGGCAAGTCATCGTCCGGCTGCGCGCGGACTGATGCCTCATGCAGAACTGGCAGGAGGTTTTTAAGTTGGTCACCGATGATTGTTTCGGGTGGAACTTTTTCCAGCAGATCAATCCAAGTCAGCACGCGCAGTAACCGAGTTACAAAACTCACATTTCCGACAGAAAGTCCACGTTCCACAAACGCCAGCAGCAGCATCACGTCCGGCCAAGTGACTAGTTGCTTAAGGGTGGAAAGCCGCGGTGGCATGAGTGCTTGGTAGTTCGATGGGACAATTTCGCGTGCAAGTTGCTCGAGGGTCTGGCGTTGCTGAGTGACCGCCTCTCCGAGATTTTGCACCACCGAAGGGCAACTGAACCGTAGACTCACCGTCACCGAATTTCCTGCAGGATGCACGGCGTACGGATAGGCTCGACACGCTAGCGGTTTCGCTGCTTCACCGAACTTTGAATGAATGCGGCACAGGCCGTGATCATCTAGAAACACGCACGCACCATCGGCTTGGTGATTGAGTCGAAAATCTGAGCCATGAACGACAATTAATGGCCGGTCGTCAGTAACTCCATCTGCTGCCGTCCACTGGTGTTTATCGATCCGCGTCTTTTCCTCTGCCGTGATGACGATCTGATGCTCTCGGCAGCAGCCACCGCAATTATGACAGCTCCAGTTCTGGAGAATCGGCAGGACGACGCCCGGACGAGCCATGATGCCTCAATCCCGCGGAGTTTCCAGTTGCACGACTTGGATATTCTTCGCGGCATCGGCATCGACGTAGTCGCTGTGACAGTTCCCTTTGCCGTCGTCGGCACCGACAGATTTCTTTGTCTTACTGGCCAGCCGATGAATTTCATCCGGGGACAAGACGCCCCGTTTTTGCAGAATCTCTTGTTGCTCAGCAGTCAATGCAGCGGTGACTTTTGCCTTTTCCCATTCGAATTCTTTGGCTTTGCCACTCGCGAATTCCTGAATCTCCTTGCTGATTCGCACACTACACCAGTCATGACCGCACATCGCACAAAAGTCGGTATCCACATCAAGATCTTCGTCGTGATACGCCCGCGCCGTATCGGGATCAAAACTCAGATCAAAATGCTTTTGCCAATTGAGCGCCGCGCGAGCTTTGGTGAGTTCATCATCGCGATCGCGAGTTCCGGGAATTCCCAATGCCACGTCGGCTGCATGTGCCGCGATCTTGTAGGCCACGCACCCTTGCTTGACGTCGTCCTTCTTTGGCAGGCCCAGATGTTCCTTCGGTGTCACATAGCACAGCATGCTGGCTCCATGCCAAGCAGCGTTCGTAGCGCCGATGCAGCTCGTAATATGGTCGTAGCCCGGAAACATGTCCGTCACGAGCGGCCCGAGCACATAGAACGGGGCACCGTGACACAGCGTTCGCTGCAGCTTCATGTTGAATTCAATCTGATCCAACGGCACATGCCCCGGTCCCTCAACCATGACCTGCACACCCTTCCGCCATGCGCGTTCGGTAAGTTCTCCCAAGGTCGATAACTCCGCCAGTTGCGCGATATCAGTCGCATCCGCCAGTCCACCGGGTCGCAGTCCATCACCGATACTGAATGTGACGTCGTGCTGCCGCATGACGTCACAGATGTCTTCCCAATGCGTATACATCAAGTTCTGTTTGTCATGATGAATCATCCACTTGGCCAGCAGCGAACCACCACGGCTGACAATGCCGATCAGACGATCGCGCACGTATTGCAAATGTTCATGCAGCACTCCCGCATGAATGGTGAAATAGTCAACACCCTGCCGCGCCTGATGCTCGAGGGTCTCAAGCACCATTTCCATGGTCAGGCTCTCAATGCGTCGCCCAATGATCATGGCATAGATGGGGACCGTGCCGATCGGAACAGTACTGTTGCGCACAAGGGCATCACGGCAGGCATCTAGGTCGCCGCCAGTGGAAAGATCCATGACGGTGTCTGCGCCCCAACGTTCGGCCCACTGAAGTTTTTCTACTTCTTCGTCAGTCCCGGATGAGACCGGTGATGCGCCCATATTGGCGTTGATCTTGGTGCGTGAGGCACGGCCAATGCACATCGGTTCCAGTCGATACTTGAGGTGCTGCTTGTTGGCCGGGATCACCATGCGCCCCGCAGCAACTTCATCCCGGATTTGTTCCGCGGTCAAATGCTGTTCTCGTTCTGCAATCCGGTGCATTTCGGGTGTTATGATTCCGAGCCGCGCGAATTCGAGTTGTGTACACGCATCAAAACCCGCCGGAGCGTGCCATGCCCCAGCATGTTCATAGTTCTCTTCAAAGCCCGCCCGCAACGTCCAATTGACTGGCATGAAATCCCATGCTGTTTTGTCCGATGGCAGCGGCATTCCGGGAGTGTCGGGTGACGAATACGTCAACGCACCCTGCCGTCCCGCTGCGATTTTTGGCGCGCGGGCGAAACTGCCACGCGTCGTGCCAGCGTGACTGCTGCTGGGATCTGACGCCACAATTTTTGGCAGAAACTCGGCAATTCGTTCGACGTGATTCAGACTCATCAATACTTCCCTGGGCGTTACTTCTGAGCGCAATACGATGCACCAAGTGTGCGATTTGCACATACCCTCGAATCGTACTCGTCAGCCAGCAATTTGCAACGAGTTGTGATGTGAAAGAACAGAAAGGCCAATCCTGCGAGTCCAGCGGCATAATTCCGGGCTCCGAATGCTCAAACGGAGTCAAAAGCTGGTAAATCATCCAGGGTTCCGTGGCATGACCATGAAACACGGTCGCAGCGAAGGTTATCGTCTCTTTGCAATCATTCGACAATTAACGTCCGACGCGAATATCTCGGATACGAAAATTCACGCCCTAGGAATCGCAGTTTTGGGCCAACACCTGAAATTATGCAATCGACTTTCGGTAGGAAGACAAGGAGGCGACTTCTGATTACAATCGACCTCGTCGGTCTCGAGTCCCGCGGTGGAACTCGTTCTTCCGCACACACCTGCCACGCAAAGTTCAATCGATGCAACTTTTCACGCGAATTATCTTCGTTTTTGTCTCCACAACCCTGATGCAAACGTCCGGTGCGGTCTGTCTTGCTGACGAGACGCTCAACAGTCTGAGCGAAGCTGAAAAACGTGGCGGCTGGGGCCTGTTGTTCGACGGGAAAACCACGCACGGTTGGCGCAGCTATCGCGCTGAAAAAATGAGCGAGGGTTGGGCCGCAGTGGATGGTGTGCTCGAACGCGTCAGTAAAGCAGCTGGTGATATTGTCACCACGGAACAGTACGAAAACTTTGAATTGTCATTGGAATACCGCATCTCGAAAGGCGGCAACAGTGGCATCATGTTTCATGTGACCGAAGATCAGCCACAGCCATGGCACAGCGGGCCAGAGCTGCAGATTCAGGACAATGTGGATGGCCACGATCCGCAAAAATCCGGATGGTTGTATCAACTCTACAAGCCTGTCAAACCAGCTTGGGCGACACAGTTTGAAAACCAAGTCGGATTCAAAGGCAGCGACATGGACGATGCCACTCGACCAGCCGGGGAATGGAATCACGTCTACCTACGAATCTCGCCTCGACAATGTGAAGTGGCGATCAATGGCGTTAGCTATGTTTACTTCCACAAAGGAGACGAGGAGTGGAATGAGCGAGTTGCCGCCAGCAAGTTCGCGGCCTTCCCACTGTTCGGCAAGGCGACAAAAGGACATATCTGCTTGCAAGACCACGGTGATCCTGTGGCCTATCGGAATCTTAAAATTCGTGTGCTGTCAAAGGACGGCGGAGTCGCCGATCCAAGCGATGGCCAATTACCTCTGACGGGTGTCGTTGCTTTTCCTGATTTAAAATGGGAAGGTTTCGAGGGTGCCGATGAAAACGGCAAACTCACGACTCTCCGGCCGCTAGTGTTGACTCACGCCGGCGATGGGAGCAATCGGAATTTTGTGGCCACGCAGCGGGGTTCCATCTATGTGTTCCCGAATGATCCCCGCGCTCAACTGGCGACCCTGTTCATGGATATTCGTGATCGGGTTCAGGACTTTTCCAAAGATAATGAAGAAGGCTTGCTTGGGTTCGCGTTGCACCCAAACTACAAAAAGAATGGCCAGTTTTACGTGTATTATAGTTCGGCAGCGGAACCACGCACGTCGATCGTTTCACGGTTCAACGTATCCGCCGCCGATCCGAATCGAGCTGACCCGGCCAGCGAACAGATCGTCATGAAGATTCCTCAACCGTTTTCCAACCACAACGGTGGTTCGATCGCGTTTGGACACGACGGATATCTGTACATCGCACTCGGCGATGGCGGCGGCCGCAACGATCCGCTGGGCCATGGCCAGAATTTAAAAACTTGGATGGGCTCTCTGCTCCGCATCGACGTCGATCACCATCAGGACGGCAAAAATTACGCCATTCCGGCGGATAATCCGTTTCTTCATCGTGAGGGCGCTCAGCCGGAAATCTACGCATACGGATTCCGTAATATTTGGCGATTGAGCGTCGATCGCAAGACTGGTGAAATTTGGGCGGCTGACGTTGGGCAGGATTTCTGGGAAGAAATCAACATTGTAAAACCCGGCGGCAACTACGGCTGGAGCATTCGCGAAGCATCCTATCCGTTCAACAACAAGTCCTTCCAACCGGCTGATCCACCGCTCGCACCGATCTGGGAATACGACCACCAGCTTGGCAAGTCGATCACAGGCGGGTTCGTCTATCGCGGCTCAAGACTGCCCGAACTGGAGGGATTGTATCTGTATGCCGACTTCATTAGCGGCAAGATCTGGGCCCTGAAATATGACGAAGCCAGCGGAAAAGTTACCAGCAACATGGGTGTTGGCACAACCGGATTTCCGGTACTTGCGTTCGGCGAAGACGAAGCCGGTGATGTGTATTACATGCTGGAAACTGTCGATGGGAAAGGGATCTATCGCTTCGAGCGTGTTCCCTAGGGATTGCTCCGCACTTAGGCGAACGCAATCCCCCACGCAGGCTTCAGGTGCTGACAGCTAGTGACCGGTGACTGAAGGAAAGAGTTTTCATGCTGCGATGCGTTTTGATTGTGGGATTTGCGCTGTTCGGATTTGCGGGCGCAAAGGCACAGTTGAGGGTTTATCGGGATCGTGTTGAGCCGCAGTGGTTTTCGCATGACCAGAAATTCTGGTATCGCGTAGATCTGAAGGACGGGGGCCGAGAGTTCGTCGTCGTGGATGCGAAGGCGGGAACTCGGACGTTGGCGTTTGACCATGCGGTCGTGGCGACGAAACTGACGGCCTTGCTCGAGACACCGATTTCAGCCATCGCCTTGCCGATCGATACGCTGGAGTTTTTAGAAGACTCAACGTTGATTGTGCTGTCTGGACGTGAGGGGCGATTTCAGTTTAACCCAACAAGCGGGGAACTAACGCGACGTGAAGCATCGCCAAATGGAAGCAGCACGCAGTTGGTGTTGCCTGCGGAACCTTCCGAAAATTCCGCCGATGAAACGGAAATCGTCGTCAGCAATAATCTGCCGACTGCGGTTTTATTGTTCTGGGTTGATGCAAATCGAAATCAGCGAGGCTACGGTACGATCGAACCGGGACAGATTCATCGGCAACACACATTTGCGGGACACGTCTGGTTGTTCAAACACGCGAACGGTGACGAAATTGGAAGCGTTCGCACCGCATCGGGCGGCACGAATGTGACGCTCGACGACAAATTGATTGCCAATGTTCGCAGGAGTGTTGCTCCCGGACGACGTCAGCAACGTGAATCTCCCGAGGCCGTTCCAGCATCAACATCGCCGGATGGCGTGCGCGACGCCTTCGTCCGCGACCACAATCTGTGGTTGCGGATTTTGTCAGACAATACCGAAATGCAGCTCACGACAGACACCGATGCAACTCACACGATGCATCGAGATGCATCGCGCGCGCGGGCGATTGGCATGGAGTACGACAAGCCTAATTATCCTGACGCATTGCCCGAGGTCGTGTGGTCGCCGGATTCGCGCACGCTGCTGGCTTTTCAGACAAAGACCGTGGACGAGAAACGCGTCTCCTATGTCGAATCGTCGCCTTCCGATCAGGTGCAGCCGAAACTGCAATCGTATCCTTATCTGAAACCGGGCGACGCCATTCCGGTCTCAACCCCCCGGTTGTTTGACGTCACGAGTGGAAAGGAAATCCCGATTGCGAATGACCTGTTTCCCAATCCTTGGTCGCTCGAATTTCAACGTTGGAGCGACGACGGGACACGGTTTTGGCTGCTTTACAACGAGCGCGGTCATCAGCGCATGCGCGTGTTGGAAGTCATGACGGCGACGGGCGATGTGCGGGCGCTTGTCGATGAATCCAGTGGCACGTTTATCCACTATTCATCGGATGGCAAGCTGGAACTGAAATGGCTGAAAGACGACAAGTTGCTGTGGGCCAGTGAACGAACCGGCTGGAATCATCTGTATCGATACGATGTTGCGTCCGGAACACTGCTCAATGCTGTCACGTCGGGTGACTGGAACGTGCGAAGGCTGGAACACATTGATGAAGAGTCGGGACAAGTCTGGTTCTTTGCGGTGGGACTTAACCCCGGGCAGGACCCGTATCATGAACATTTTTGTCGAGTCAACTTGGATGGCAGCGGATTCATCCAGCTCACGGATGGGGATGGGACGCACGCGATTGCATGGTCGCCAGATAAGAAATGGCTGATCGATCGTTATTCCCGCATTGATTTGCCGCCGGTCACGGAACTGCGGTCTGCCGATAAAGGGACGCCTATGTGCCAGCTCGAAGCAGCCGATGCAAGTGAGATCATTGCAGCGCGGGGCCGGTTGCCGGAAAGATTCGTGGCCAAGGGGCGAGACGGGACCACCGACATCTGGGGAATTATCCATCGTCCCAAAGACTTTGATTCGTCACGATCGTATGCTGTGATCGAGAACATCTATGCGGGGCCGCACGATCATCATGTTCCGAAAGAGTTTCGTCCTGGATTCGGGCATCAACAGACGATTGCAGATCGCGGCTTCATCGTCGTGCAAATCGACGGAATGGGCACGGCATGGCGATCCAAGGCGTTTCATGATGTGTGTTTTCGCAATCTGAAAGATGCCGGGTTTCCGGATCGTATTGCGTGGATGAAAGCCGCCAAAGAAAAAATCACACAGATGGATCTGACACGGGTCGGCATTTACGGAGGTTCGGCAGGCGGCCAAAATGCGATGGCTGCCTTAGTGTGGCACGGTGACTTTTATAAGGTCGCTGTCGCTGATTGTGGTTGTCACGACAACCGGATGGATAAGATCTGGTGGAATGAGCAATGGATGGGCGTCCCCGAGGGCGATGTCTACACAAACAATTCCAACATGGAACATGCCGGGCAACTTCAGGGACACCTGATGCTGGTTGTCGGCGAGCTGGATCGGAATGTCGATCCGGCGACGACGATGCAGGTTGCAAAACGCCTTGTGGATGCCGGAAAAGATTTTGACTTCGTCGTGGTCCCCGGTGCCGGTCACGGAGCCTGCGAAACCCTATGGGCGTCCCGTCGCCGGGCGAAATTCTTTGAGACGCATCTCAGCAACGTGCCGTGATCAATTTGCTGCACCGCGGCAAGCTTCTGACACATTGCGCGGTCGGAATCGAGTCCAGCGAGTGGAGCGGCGTAAGCCCAATGGCACTCGCTTTCTGCTCTCAGCCGGCACGCGCTAGCGTCCGGTTCATGCAAAATTACGTGGAAAACCGGGTGCTAACGCACTGTGACTGACACGAGTTGCGTTCAAATCGAGTGGCATTGGGCGCACGCCCTCTGGTATCTCGTTTTTGTATCGGCAAGCTGACGCAGGCCGCTCGCCAATTGTCTCATTCGTGACCGAGCGGAGTACCGTTTAACGCAGATGATTTCATGAACGATGAGACTGACGCAGAGAAAGTCGCGAAATTCGAATGGGCCTCGATACAATTCCGACACGCTGGGCGTGACCTACCGTGGCAGGACTATTGCCGATGTGCTCAACATGTCCATGGAAGTCGGCAGGGTGTTTTTTCCTGATCAGGCCACGATCGCCCGAAAGATCAGTGTGCTGAATGGACTAGGTCTCAGATATCTGAAGCTCGGACATCTACCGACGATACTTTCCGGACGAGAGGCACAACGGATAAAACTGGCGGCAGAACTTGGTAAGCTCAAACGCAGCAAGCACAACCTCTACATCCTTGATGAACCGACGGCAGGCCTGCACTGCGCTGACATCGATCGGCTGCTGATCAGCCTGAATTGCCGAGTCGATGCCGGCCATTCTGTCATTGTGATTGAGCACAAGCTGGACGTCATCAAGACGGCCGACTACGTCATCAAGACGGCCGACTACGTCATCAAGACGGCCGACTACGTCATCGACCTTGGCCATGAAGGCGGAGAACGTATTGCCACTGGCACCCCGGAGCAGATCGCTGCATTGCAGTCTTCGTATACGGGCGACTTTCTGAAAGCCGGCCTGCAAAAGGGCTGAGGGAATTCTCCCCATTGGTATTCCTCAGCCCATCCTGTGGCTCCGTCGGTCTGTCGCCGGTGCTAAAGTGATTTGCTCGAATCCATTGTGGACAAGGATGTTGATGGAACATCTTGTCCTCACTTTTGCTGCCACTCTGTTATCGACTGTGTCGCAGTTTGCTGCAAACAAACGTCCTGTTCATGACTGTCTCAACACTTCAAAGCCGACGGCTATCACTGCGTCTCACGCCGTATTTCTAGGCGAATCCGGAGACGAACCGGGCCCGCCGAAATACGCGACTGCCAGAGCTGCGGGCGATGGTTTTTGGCCACGCAGTCGCCTAGTGTTCAGGGTTTAATAATCAATCCCACAGCCTAGTGAGGCTAGAGTTAGTTTGAGTATTGGGGTAGTCTGCGATACGTGGTAAGTCGAGTCATCGGCCACGAATTCTGTCCATCCGCTCAGTTGTCCGGCAGTTTTGGCCGAACATTGACCAGCAAAAGCTGCAAAATCATGGGGTAGGTGCGCATTGGCTGCCAGAGAGTAGGAGTTGGTGTTGACGGGATTTGCCGAATCCCCATGATTCGCGGATATTCCTCTCAAGCTGCGACGACTCCTCTCTCCTCAACCCGATTTCTTCGGGAGTCGCAGCCTGAAATTAAGGGCTCAACCGAGCCACCTGTCAAACATCTCGCCCAACTCCACTCTCTCAGCAGGTGATCCTGTGAAGACGTCTTCTTCCCTAGCGGTCGCAGCAATTTTATTGCTGACAACGCAGCAAACCGCCTTTGCGCAAGCCGGATACCCGTCGGCCTACGCGAATGGTGGCTACCAAAATTTTAATGCGTACCAGAACTCTGGCGGCAGCCCTTACGGTGGCGGCTATCAAGCTGGAGGCCAGCCTTTGGCATTCGGCAACTCTCCGCATGCCGCGCACCGGCGCGCTAACGCGGCATCTCAGCGATCGGTTGCGATGCCGCAGTCAGTCTACGAACCGACTTTGACGGCGATGACTTTGTTTCAGGATGGCGCCGTTCCGGTACCTCCCGACGCGGGCGCAATTCCATCAGCCGGCACATTTCAGCCGTCCGCTCCGAACACGAGTGATCCAAATTCGGGTGGTACGATCATTTCGTCACCAGACATGACTCTGCCCCTGTACGATAACACGACAACATGGAATGCATTTGCACCGCCGCTCACATCGGATCCATTCGTTGGTCAACCCGGTATGGCGCCATATGGAGATCCTAATCCCTATCAGCAGGGAATTCCTCCGCAAGGCGCGTATGCTTACGGAGCCAACCCCGCGTGTCCGTATCGCTTCGGCTGGAGCAATCGCATTGAAGCATCATGGTTACCGAGTGGCAACGTCAAGGAAGCTCCTGCCGGAGTCACTGGTGGGATGGAAATCGTGGGTGTCGACTACGAACTCACTAATACGACACAGGCATGTCCAGGCTGGATTCTGAACTGGACCAATCAGTTCAGTTGGCGGAATTGGAGTGGCCCCAGCGGCGCGCTGACGCTACCAAATAACGTCTACCGTTTGGGGATTGACTTAGAACTTGAAACCCCCAAGTCCGGGCCCTATAGCATTAGCCTTGGAATCACACCTTCGGTCAATACCGATTTCGATTCTGGTGCGTTCAGCGAGGGATTTCAGTTGGACGGGCGTGGCATCCTGTTTATGCAACTGGATCAATACTGGACGTTAGGGCTTGGTGCCCAATACTGGGATCGTGTCGACAATATTTTCCTACCATGGGCTGGCTTGATCTATCGCGATGATTACTGGGAATGGCAGTTGATGTTTCCTGAAGCACGCGTGAGTCTGTTTTTGGGGAACGAAGCGTACTGGTCGAAGTGGATTTATGTGCGAGCCGAATACCATGTCGAAGCTTACGGCGTTGACAGTACGTATGCGGGTACCGCCACACAGAATCAGGTGCAACTTGCCGACAAGCGTCTCTTGTTGGGTCTAAAAATGGATGCTGGCTTGTACAGCTGGATCATCGAAGGCGGATGGATCTTTGACCGCGATGTGAGTTTTGAAAAGACAGTTCCTGACTTTAGCCTTGGCAACGGATTTATCGGACAGATTGGGTTGAAGTATTAGCCGTAAGTAACTGGAGCAATACTCACTTGGTGATGCTGACGCAGCGCGCGCCACAGTGGCGTTTAACCGGATTCGCAAGAATTCGGAGGTATGGCTTATTCATGGCTGAATTCTCACGAATCCGGCGCCCACAAAACATCTCAAGCAAACCCCGGCGAAGAATAGCGATGTTCTGCTCAGGGGTTTAATGCAACTCAGCAAATGGAAATACGATCTCGCACATGGACGCCCCAATTGCCGTGATCCTAGCTGCTGGCAAGAGCACTAGGATGAAGTCCGAAATCCCGAAGGTTCTGCAGCTCGTGTGCGGACGTTTAATGATCGACTATGTGCTGGATGCCGCCCGCGCAGCCGGAGTCACGAAGTTGGTAGTCGTGGTCGGACACAAAGCCGATCTAGTCCGCGAGTCGCTGGCTCATCATCCTGACGTCACGTTTGCCGAACAGACAGAACAAAAGGGCACAGGCCACGCCGTCATGATGTGTGAAGCGACGCTGACGGGACACAACGGTTCCGTGCTGATCTTGGCTGGTGATACGCCGTTGCTTCAGGGCGGATCACTGAAAGCACTGCTAGACGCACAGTCTGGTGAAAAAGCAGCTTGCGTGATCGGGACTGCGAAGACGATCAACAACGAAGGCTTGGGACGCGTCGTCCGCGATGCGGCCGGTGCATTTGAGTGCATCGTGGAGCATAAAGACGCTACGCCTTTGCAACGTCAGATCACCGAAATCAATACCGGCTGCTACGCCTTCAACACGCCACTCTTACTGCAGTCCCTGCGTCAGCTAAAGCCGAATAATGTGCAGTCAGAATACTATCTCACCGACTGCCCCAGAATCCTGATGGATGACGGTCACAAGGTCGCTGCAAGTTGCAGTTTGACGCTTGAGGAAGCGCTCGGTGTGAACACGCGTGTGCAGTTGTCAGAAGTGCAGACCAGCATTCAGACGCGAATCCTGACAGAGCTCATGCTGTCCGGCGTGACGATCGAAAACGCGGCACAGACCACGATCAATTTTGGCGCGAAAATCGGTCGCGACACTCTTGTGCGGCCTTTTACCGTTATCGAGGGCGACGTCATTATCGGAGAAAATTGCATCGTGGAGCCATTCACACATGTGACTGGACCACGCCCAATTCCAGATGGAACTCGCGTCAAATAAAACTCACCCTAGGATCAGTAGTGACTGCTGACTTTTTAAGTTTTGATTTGGGTGTCGGCCAGTCCAGATTTTTACTCCTGACGACGACTTGCCGCGTTAGCTCACCATGATTGACTACCATGAACGCTCCACACAAAACCCCGACACCTGTTGTCCCCGAAACTTCATCGGGCTGGATCGTGGCTTTGTTGGTTGTGGCCCCGTGTCTGACTGCCGCCGTATTCGGGTCGCAGAATTCAAACGGTCCGCCTTGTCTGATAACAACGAGTCGGCCGTCGCTGGTATTTGAGGAATATCTGGCCGACTATGGGCCGGCGCCAGTCCCCTTGCAGCCGACTCTGACGCCCGTGTTTTACCTGCGAAATAAAGGTTCCGAAAAAGTAATGATCACGGATATGGAACCCAGTTGCGGTTGCCTTGCTCCGAGCATGAGTACTCGAGAAATCGCTCCGGGAGCGATCGAGAAACTGACGCTACCCATTCGATTGGGCAATGAGCCATCGGGGGTTCGCGAGTACACCGTCACGGTGTCCTATTCCGATCCAAAACCCCGTCGAGTCACGCTTTCCGTGAAGGCCGTGCTGCCGGAGAAGTCGCTGGTTATTGAACCTCGCGTCTTGATGGTCATGGGGACAGTGAATCCCGGTCAGCAGCACATTGTCACAGTCTCCGATTTTCGACCGGAGTCTGTCAACAAGTCGATGAAAGTTACCAGCGTGACGGGATCGTTGTCACTCTTCACAGCGGAACTTGTCGGACAGTTCAACCAAGAGGGAGCGAGTCGCACTTCGATATCCGTTCAGTTTCGTGAAAACGCGCCCCCGGGTCGGCATCGGGGAGTCATCAATATTGCGACCGATGACGCGCAGTTCCCCATGATCCAGGTTCCAGTGATGGTTGGTGACAGCAAGCGAGATCCTTCCGACGCGGTCCGCGTAGCACCGGAGACTGGCCGCATTGTGCTCAACTCGGCGACCCCTGCGGAATCCGTCGGAATGGTGATTAGTTTTGATCTTCCGAGTCGCTGGAAGGTCACGCACTGCGACACGTTTCCGGCGGATATTGTGGCGCAGTACGAATCCGTCCCTAGCACAGTTCCCGACCATCAGACTGTGAACGTGCAACTCTCGATCAGTGAACTACCGGCACACGGCATCGAACAGGCCATCCTGACGCTGAACGCCACAGACGGTGACGCCCCAGAAATGGTCACCGTGCCGCTCACGTTGATTTGGAAATAGGCCGCAACGTCGGGCGAACGTTAGTCCTGAGGCACCAAGTTGTGGTTAGAGACTGCCCCACGCCAAGAATCAAAGAAGCGTCAAAAAAATGCCGCTAAAACTCATGGAAGCGTGGTGCAAAGAGGATTTACCACGGCCCCACGCAGACGCGCTTTGTTTCCTCACAAACCGTAAACATAACTCACCTAATCAATGTCCCCATGCAACCCCAACTTGACTGCTGCTGAGTAATGCCGCTCATCCGGCCTGTCGGCCACCACAGCGATGATTCATTCATCGAACACCACGTGGGGGGACGAAGTTGTGCATTCTTTCGCCGATGTAGCCATTTAATTGACTGGCACGATGCTACACTTTGATTTGAGGATTGCGCCGTTCTCTCGCTCGTCAAGTCTGATGCCCTATGTCTCACCTGCAAATCCGCGTTCTTCCGTGGTTAGTGTTGGCGTTGCTGATGACTGGCGTTGCTGGATCATGGCTGTCGGATGGCATTGTGTTTCAACTGATCCGATCTGATATCACAGGCCCTGAACGAGTGGCATGCCTGCAGCAATTTTTTCATGAGGCCGGGAATTGGGCTCCAGCAGCTTACGTGCTGTGCGTCACAATCGAAGTGATCGTCGCGCCGATCCCGGGTGTGCTGCTTTACGCTCCCGGTGGATTGATTTTTGGTCCGTTGGCCGGTGGGCTGCTGGCACTGATCGGGAATATGCTTGGAGCGGGTATTTCCTGCGGGTTGACGCGGAGCCTTGGTTCAGGTTGGCTGCAGCGCATGGGCTCGACAAATTCAAGCGAGCGACTTCAACTGGCACTCGAACGACGTGGACCGCGGATGATCGTGATCCTCAGACTCAACCCGCTTACATCGACTGATCTGGTGTCCTACGCTGCCGGCTTCACGCGCATCCCCATTCGCTACGTGATGCTGTCGACGGGAATTGGCATGGCTCCTTTGTGCTTCGCGCAGGCATGGCTCTCAGACAGCATCTTCAACACCTGGCCGCAGTTGCTGTGGCCCTTGCTAATTCTGAGTGCCGTCTACCTCATCGTGGTTACCATTATCATGGCTAGACTGTTGCGGCGGAAACCCACAGATGCCGCTGTTTTGGGTGAATAACGGTCGGCACAGACGCGATTGTGCGTTACCATGCAAGGGCCTGATGCCCGATTGTGAGCGGCCCTTCAGCAACCCCTGAGTTTCTCCCGAAGTGAGTGCCCTTGTGCAAACGCGCCCTGCCCTTCTTTTAGTCTGGATTGCCTTGATCACGACCGGAACCTCATCGTACGCCGATGATGTGTTCCGTGAACGTGTTGCACCTTTGCTGCAACGACGTTGTCTGAGTTGCCATAACGAGCACGACCGCAAGGGCGAGTTTTCGTTGCAGACTCAGCAACATCTTTTGGAATCCGGCTTTGTGGAGCCGGGAAAACCGGACGACAGTCAGTTATTGAACGCCATCGTTTCTGAATCGGCAGGCGTGCGTCCGGCGATGCCGAAAGACGGAAGTCCGCTGACGGACGAAGAAGTCAGCATGCTGCGTGAATGGATCGCAGCAGGAGCAAAATGGCCGGAAACGTTGCGACTCACGGAACCGGTTGTGGATAATTTCGACTGGTGGTCACTGCGACCGATCAAGCCGATTCAGCCGCCCACCTTGGACGATGATGCGGCACGCCAATGGCTTCGCACGCCGATCGATGCGTTCGTGCTCCGTACATTACGCGCGCATGCGCTTGCGCCGTCTCCGGAAGCGGATCGACGCACACTGCTTCGGCGCGTGACGTTTGACCTCGTCGGGCTGCCACCGGCACCGGAAGAAATCGAGGCCTTTACCCATGATTCCTCGCCTGATGCGTACGAACGGGTGGTCGATCGACTGCTTGCGTCTTCGCATTACGGTGAACGTTGGGCGCGACACTGGCTGGATGTTGTCCGCTATGCCGACACCTGCGGTTACGATAAAGACAAACTGCGACCGAATGCTTGGCCTTATCGGGATTACCTCATCCGCTCGTTTAACGACGATAAACCCTACGCACGCTTTGTGCAGGAACAGATTGCCGGCGACGTACTTTTTCGTGGTGAGCCCGACGGAATCTTGGGACTGGGATTTATCGCCGCTGGTCCGTGGGATTTCATTGGCCATGTGGAAGTGTCGGAAAGCAAAACCGATGGCATGGTGGCGCGGAATCTTGATCGCGACGACATGGTGACGGGCGCTCTGAACACCTTTTGCAGTGCCACCATTCAATGCGCACGTTGCCACAATCACAAGTTTGATCCGTTCACTCAGCAGCACTACTACAGTCTGCAGTCCGTGTTTGCTGCTGTGGATCGTGCAGAGCGGCCATACGACACAGACCCTTCTACGGAAATGCGGCGGCGAGAACTTATCGCGCAGAAGGCGACAGCTCAGCAGGAGATCGCGAGCCTAGAAGCCGCCATACGGGCGGAAGGTGGTGACCGGCTCGCGATGCTGGAAGCACAAATCAGCAAACTGCGTCCGCTGGCAGAACCCACTGCGAAGCGGCCGGAATTCGGTTATCACAGCCAGATTGCCGCGTCAGCTGACATGGAAAAGTGGGTCGAAATCGATCTTGGCCAAGATCTTGAATTGTCATCGGTTGTGCTACATCCATGTCACGATGACTTTGCCGGAATCGGTGCGGGGTTTGGATTTCCTGTACGTTACCGGGTTGAAGGATTGACGGCAGCGCAACGTGCCGCGGGAGCCGCGCCCGACATTTTGCAGGATGCGACAGCCACGGACATCTCTAATCCAGGACTCGCAGCTGTCGCAATTCCCTGCAGCGTGACGGCCCGCTATGTTCGCATCGTCGCCACAAAGCTGGCAACACGTCAGCACGATTTTATGCTGGCGCTTGGGGAATTGAACGTGCTGGTATCTGATGGCACCAACGTTGCGGCACATGCCGTTGTGACGGCTCTGGATTCAATCGAAGCGCCGGAACGATGGCGGATGTCAAATCTCACGGATACCGTCTGGCCGGCTGCTGCTGATCCGGATGCTGCTCGCACACTCGCGGAATGTCAGCAGACTCATCGCGCTTTGCTAGAAACACTCGATACTGAAGCCCGCAGAACTCAGCGGGAGACGTTAACGCAGCTCTTAGCAAACATCGAAAAGGAACTCAACGCACTGCCGTCCGGGCGCATGGTCTATACGGCAGCAACACACTTCGCGGCACAGGGAAATTTTCGACCGACAGAAGGTAAACCCCGCCCAGTTAAACTTCTGCACCGAGGCAACGAAACACAGCCACGCGATGAGGTTCAGCCCGGCACGATTCCACTCCATGCTGACGACACTTGGCAGTTTGAACTTCCAGCCGATCACTCAGAAGCCGATCGTCGCGCCGCCTTAGCCCACTGGATGACACGGCCCGACCATCCGCTCACTTGGCGATCAATTGTCAATCGCGTATGGCAGTATCATTTTGGTCGCGCGATCGTGGATTCACCGAACGACTTTGGTCGGATGGGGCAATTACCCAGTCATCCAGAACTCCTGGATTGGATGGCTCTGGAATTCCGAGACGATGGACAGTCCTTCAAAAAACTTCATCGCCTTATCGTCACCAGCGCCGTTTATCGTCAGCGTTCGAATAGCAATCCTACCGCAGAAGCTGTCGATGCTGACAACAAATTTCTGTGGCGGATGAACCGACGGCGACTGGAAGCAGAAGAAATTCGGGATTCCATGCTGGCGGTGAGCGGTCAATTGAAATCCGAAATGGGCGGCCCGGGTTTCTACCTGTTTGAGCTCGAAAAGCCCGAGCATTCACCGCACTACGAATACAATAAATTTGATCCGGAAGATGTGCGCTCGCATCGCCGCAGTGTTTATCGCTTTATTGTTAGGTCGCAGCCGGACCCGTTTATGACGACACTGGACTGTGCGGATTCATCGCAAAGCACACCACGACGTCACGAAACACAGACTGCCCTCCAAGCATTGTCGCTCCTCAACAATCGCTTCACACTTTCGATGGCGCAGCACTTTGCCACGCGCCTCGAAACGGATGCCCAATCCCTAGACGCGCGCATCGAGAAGGCTTTCCAGTTGCTGACGGGTAGAGCACCTTCACCAACAGAACGTCTGCAGACAATTGCCTATGCCGAACAACATGGACTTCCGGCGCTGTGCCGACTGCTATTCAATCTGAGCGAATTTGTGTTTGTGGATTAACTTCTCGTCCAGTCACATGCAACAGACCACGTAGTCCATGAAACCAATCATTGCCATCACAAGCGGCGACATTGCGGGTATCGGCCCGGAAGTCATTCTTCGCTCAATCACACAGCCGACAACGTCGTCCGTTTGCTATCCCGTGCTGATCGGGCATCCCCAGGCTTTTCACGAGGCGGCTGATGTCTTCGGTCTGACTGTCTCATTGCAGGAGCTGATGACTCCAAAAGCGGATACATCCCGCTTTCGAGCAGAGGTCGTCTCAGCTGCTACGAATCATAAAATCCCCTGCCTCAATCCGTTTACAGACGTCGTGCTTGCGGCTCCACGCTCTCGAGTCAGTCGCGAAGCAGGAGATGCGGCATTTCATTATCTCGATACGGCCATCACGCTGGCGAAACAAGCGGATGTAGATGCGATTGTGACTGCCCCTCTGAACAAGGAAGCTTTGCATCTTGCTGGGCACCATTTTCCCGGCCACACGGAGATCTTGGCTGAACGCTGTGGCGTCGCTGAATTTGCCATGCTGCTGCACCTTCCGGAATCTGCACTCACTGCTTGGCGACAACTTATTCTACAGCTCTCCGCCGATAGCACATCCGCAAACAGCGCTGCCGCTTCATGCGGACTTAGCATCGCGCACGTCACGCTGCATACATCTGTCAAAAGTGTCCCGCAGCTCCTGACAACCGATTCGATTGTGGGCAAGATCCGGCTGATGGACAATTTTCTGCAACACATCCAATGTAAGCGTCGCGCTATTGCGGTGTGTGCGTTGAATCCACATGGGGGCGAAAATGGATTGTTTGGGGATGAAGAATCACGCCTGATTCGCCCAGCGATTGATGCCTGTCGGTCAGTCGTGAAATCCGTCATCGGCCCATTGCCCGTCGACACGCTGATCCGCCGCGCGGTGTGCGGCGAATTCGATGGTGTCGTGGCAATGTACCATGATCAGGGTCACATTCCCGTGAAACTGATCGGCTTTGACTCCGCCGTAAACATCACACTTGGCTTGCCCATTATCCGCACTAGCCCGACACACGGCACAGCATTCGATCGCGCATGGAATCCGAGAACACCAGCCAACGCTGCGGGGATGGTGGAAGCTATTCGGATGGCTGCGGCATTGGCTAAGTGTTGACTTTCGTCGAACTGCAGAGAGGCACAGGAGACTGCCGCAACTTTTAGCCAAAATCCCTTGACCTACAACCCCGGCGGCCAGTCCCCTTCGGACGTGTTGAAGTCCGGCGGGTTGACATCGTTGTCATGCGGAGGAGGCGGATTTTGAAGGCGTTGCTGGAACTGTTGAAAAGAATGATTCAGTGAATCGAGCAGTCGCCGAGCATTGGCCGATGCCATAAACACCCGCTGCGAAACCGACGATCGCGGGAAAAATGTCGTGATAAAGTCGAAGGAAAATTCGGTCGGAGAATGTCCGATCATGACCGCATTCGCGTATGTGCCGGACTGCACGTCGTCACTAATCTTCAGCGATTCGTAGAGGTCCTGGGCCGACTGCCGCTGCTGTTGATTCTGATTGGGAATAGTAGGCATGTGAATCGGGCCGAAACGGTCTTCGTAGCGATTGATATTCTCCTGCAACGCGTGAATGAACTGATTCACTACCGTCGGTGGCATCACCACGCGCGCCACAACCTGTTGCGGTTGCTGCATCCGCAACAGAAAGTCCAGAATAAATTCATGCTGCCCCTGCAACACAACAGCGCCCGTGGTAAAGACTCCGCGGGCCACATGTGTGGGCACCAATGCGCCGATATGGGAGTGTCGAATTTCCTGACTTTGGGGGCCTTCGTTGGCTGATGGTTCGTCCGCTGAATTGTCCGGTGGTGGTGGGTCTATCATGGTCGTGACGTCTTCAAATGAAACTCGGGGATCGGGAAAAGTCGTTACCACGCCTGTTCCAGCAAAAAGGCTTAGCATCGTGATGATGCTAAGCCTTGTGCAATTCTACCTGAGTTGAACCATCAATTACTAGGAAATCGGCTGGGGTTTCACACGCTTGCGAACGTCCGTCTCCAGCACACCAAATGCCTGCTCATGTCGTTGCAACGCCATCGACAGGGCGCTCCAGAGTCGCTTGGCAGTGTAATGATTCAGAATGATTCGCTGCGTAACTTTCACTTCGACCTTGCCCGTGGCATAGGGCGTGGGGTTAAGACCGAGATCCAAAATCAATTCTTCAGGAGTGCTCGATACTCGACAGAAATTGGCATAACCCGCGTTCGCATTTACGTCAGTTACAACGACTTCTTGAGTCTGCTGTGCTTCCGGGCTCCGAGCAACTTCTGCTTCCGGTGGGTTCTCACTCTCGCTCACGTTTGATGTCTCCAAGTTAAGAAAGTTTCTAGTCGTTCAAGCCCGCACGGCTCAACGCAAATCCTAGGCGCAAAACAGTTATAGCAATCCCACACCGTCAAATCAACGCTTTTTGAAAGCCGCTGGTGAGTTCGCGGTGCATTCCACTCACCGGCATGTGAGGACGACCGTTTGTAGAGATCCTAGCGACGATTCATTCCTAAATTTCAGGATTTTGCGACAAGTCTGTGCTACGATCGTGAGCAATTTACTTAGAAACCCTAGTTTCGACGCGCTAGTTTTTGCCAAAAATGCGACTAGTCATCCAACGGTATCTGAAGGAGATCGAGTCGCCTTACTCGACTTTTTTTACACGAAACCGAAACATGCGTTGAATTCCCAATGCAAAAATCACCCAGCCGGCTGTCAGGCATTCACTAAGATCAATTTTTGTCGTCCCGAAACGACGATCCTCAAAGATAATGGGCATCTCTCCCATGCAACATTTGACGCGTTGACACCGATACAGCACTTCTTCCTGAAATGCATATCCTTTCGCCATTGTCAAAGACCAGTCGATCTCTGCGAGTTTGCTCACGCGATAACATCGAAAACTGCCGCTGTTGTCATGCGTCCGCAGACCAAGACACAGTCTCGCCCACACATTAATCGACTGACTCATCAATTTTCGCCCGCGAGACCACCCTGCCACGCCACCGCCGCGAACATAGCGGGAGCCAATCACCACATCGCATTGTAAGGTCCGCTGGATGAGTTCCGGGATGTACTTCGGATTGTGACTAAAATCGGCGTCAAGGTTTACTACGAATTCAAAACCATTGTCGATTGCGTATCGAAAGCCTGCCAGCGTCGCAGTGCCCAATCCCTGTTTTCCAACGCGATGCAAAACCTGAACACGCGGATCAGTTGTGGAAAGCTGGGTTGCCAGCCGCCCCGTTCCATCAGGTGAGTTGTCATCGATGATCAGGATGGTTGCATCCGGAGCTACGGCGTGCAGTTCTGGAATCAGCTCCGTGATATTCTCCCGTTCATTGTATGTACAGAGCATGATTAAAGTCTTCGTCATGATGCAGCATCCCAGTCCTGACTGGGTGGACTGCCATCATCAAGTTGCCCGGTGCTTGGTGGAGGGCTCGGCAATTTTTCAGGCGGAGCCAGCACTCCAAGTTCACACAAGCGGCGTTCAAGCGTGAGTGGTTGAATTTGCAACTGCGACCGTAATTGACGCACATCCGTCAGGGCTTTGTCGCTCGCCGCTTTTGCACCTCCGCTGCCTGCCCTCCGCTTGATTGCGCGAATGAGCAGATTCTTCGGCGTATGTTCCGTCTCAATGAACTCCAGCACCTGCGTCTGATAGCCACTCGCCGTGAGCAGCGAAGCCCGCATCGTGTCAGTGACGATCGCGGCAAAGCGGTCCTTTGTAATGCCATAAGTCGTGATTGGCGACAGAGCCGTCACTGCAAGTACTTCGTTCAATTCATGTTGGCAGCACGGAACCGCAAGGATGGCGGAACTGCCCCATTGGATTGCCTGTGCGATGGCATCGTCTGTGGCCGTGTTGCAGGCATGCAGCGAGATCATCAGATCTACCGGATCAGGTGCCAGAAATCCCGCGATATCGCCGACTTGAAATTCCAAATTCTGCAACGCCAAGCTGGTGGCAATCTTGCGACACGTTTCGATCACATCGGTTCGGCGATCCAGTCCGACGATCTGACATTCGCGTTTTAGAATGCTAGAAAATAAATAATGCGTGGCAAACGTGAGGTAACTTTTTCCGCAACCAAAATCCACAATTCGCAAAGGTCGATCCGATGGCAGAGCATCAACAATGTCGTGAATGAATTCAAGGAAACGATTTATTTGGCGAAACTTACGCGCATGATTCGCCCGCACGTTGCCATCGCGTGACATAATTCCGGTGTGCATCAGGAATGGACAAGGCAGCCCTTCAGGAATCAGATAGTTGCGAGCGCGATTATGCGATTCAAGTTCGGGAGCGGATAAGTTTTCATCCAAATTCAAACTCGCCGCCGGAGCCTTGGTTGTCTTCAGAAACCAGACACCCTTTCCGGATTCCCGCGCCTCACTCGTGGCAGCATCTGTCACCAGCCGGACGTTGCGGTAGACTCCGTGGCAGAGTCGCGTAAATTCAGCTGCGGCTGCGCGGGCATCCAGATTGCGGTGAGTCTGCTGCGTTTCGGTCTGCAAGCTGAACTGAAACCGCAGTCCGTCACGGATTTCTACCGGGCGTACGTCCACACGACGAATTGATTCAGTAGCAATTCGAGGGCCACTGAAAACTGCCCTTTGGAAGCCGCCCGACAGCACCGATCGACAAAGTAATCGGACAAGTTCTTTGGAATGGTCAGGCATTGTTCGCAACACGTCAAAACTTCGATAAGCTGCCGATACTGGCAGCAGTCTGGCATGTCACATGCTCAGAGCCCCGGCCACTAATCGACGGATTCGCCACATACTCAAGACGGGATTAGAACCAAATGACGCTGAACAAGAAACAGCAGAAGCAAATTGACGCGGCAAAGAATAAAATTCAACGTCTGCGGGAATTGCTGAAAGCAGCCAAAAACCAGCCAGATGATCCCCTCGAGATCCCGCGTCTGGAAAAACAGATTGCCGATCTCAATGCGGAAATTGAAAAGATTCGTAACGAGTAATTCCCATGCCAATAAATTCTGGACCTTCAGACTCACTTTTGCCGCCGACGGTGATCGTCGTGCATCCGCGCGAACGACGCAGCAAGTGTTCAGTGGAACCCTTGCGCGGCCGGGATGGTATTGTTTTCTGCACGTTTCCGCATCCAGTGCCAATTGATATCGCCGGCTATGTGCGACTGGGGATCGGGGGCCCGGTTTTATCAGAAGCAGATCGTGATCGCGGACTCTTGCTGCTCGATGGAACCTGGCGACTGGCCGCGCGGATGGAACCGTTTTATCAGCATCTCGAAGTCCGATCACTGCCCCTCGTACAGACCGCGTATCCTCGCAAGTCCGAAGTTTATGCGGACCCCAGCGAGGGTCTCGCCACGATCGAAGCGCTCTACACAGCCTTGCGACTGCTCAAGCGCGACACTGCCGGCCTGCTGAATCACTACCATTGGCGTGAGCAATTTTTGGACTTCAATCCGTGGCTGAAAATAGCGACATAGCGACATAGCGACACTCGCTTCATCGCCGATGGTGCAACTGCGGCGAAACCAGCGGGGATTTTTAGGAGAGAATTGATGCGTGTCGTAAAATTCACCCCTAAAGCTAGAGTGTGCGGTAATCATTCGCAGGTGGCTGTTCCGCAGATGAACGACTCTTGCACACGGAAAAACATCGCCCCATGCCGTGTTTTGGTGGGACATGTGGCCGAATCTGACCGCGCCGGGCATTGGAATCGGCCCCTCTGCTTATCGACCGGAACGTGAAAGAGCCGATCGCCAAATAACCGCCCCGCCTCCTTCAAATTCGGTTGCGCGGATTCGGCGGGCCCCATTGGCAAAATTAGCCTCTTTGGTCAATTGGAACATGCTCAACGATTATGCGATATTGGAAGATCCGACGGGATACAGCCACGAAACTTTTGAATTGTGGCGTTCCGGCAGTTCTGGTTCTGGACGTACACCGAAAAACCTGTCATCTTATAACAGTTTTCCGAAGGTTCCCGAGATATCATTCGGTTTTCAAGGGTAACCCTCGGCGGGCCAGGATCGGCTCGAATCGTGTTCTGACTTGCAGCTTGAAACAGCTGACGTTTCTAGGATGGTGCAAGTTTGAATTCCCCAAAAACCAACGAGACATCGACGTCTTCCTGTCTGGGTGAGCCTATGCCTGTTGTTGCCCGCTGCATTCAGACCCTGAGCGGTATTGTGGCTGTCAGCCAATACCCCTTGATCGTCCTCGCGATCTGCTGTTCTTGGCACGGATTCGTTCATACCCAAGAAGCTAACGCGACTGCGGTCAGCGACGAACCCGCTCCGCCGGACGTCGCCGCGCAGGTGCCGGCTGGGGCTGATCCACCTGCTCCCGAAAATCCAAACCAAGACTGCATGCCTAAGATCATCGATCAGCAGGCGCTGACGCGCAAGATTCGTGACATCAATAATCCGCTCGCACGTTTGCCTGAAGCAGAGTACCAGAAATTGCGGCGCCCTGTTGCAACTGGGATTCAATCCGGCGCAGAAAGCGCTGCAGATCTTGAGAACCTGAGGCTTGTATTGAAACAACGACTGTTTCAGGCGACTGATCCAGCGTTTGTGGCTGAACCTGATAACGTCAAGAATTTGTTCAACGAAATGGACCGCGAAATTCGCGGTGCCGGTAGCAATGCTGGAAACGCCCAACGCACGAAGTCGTATCGCCAAAAATACTGTGATGCGGTGCTGGCTGTGGCAAAGCCTTTGTTTGATAACAATCTGGATGCCCGCTCGATCGCAATTCAGGTCGTCAAGGAATTGTATATCAATAAGAACGCAGCAGGGCTAACGGAGAATCATAGCGAATCCATGGCTGCGTTGGTTGCGATCCTTCAGAATCCTGAGCAACCTGATTCAGTCAAAGTAATGGCGACGGGCGCGATTCGTTATGTTTTGTCAAACACTTCTGTGATTCCGCAGGAACAGGATAGCGTGAGTGATACGATCGCAGCAGAACTCGATCGTCCCTGCACTGAAATCCCTTATCAACTGCTCTTGGTTGATACGCTATTTAGCGTGACACAGCCGCGCAGATCGACCGGTCGGCGAGAAACCAACGTCTTGCGGACGTTTGTCAAACTTGTCGATGATAAAGAACGGCCGCTAGAGGTCCGTTGTCGTGCCGCCTTCGGAATTGGCCAAGGGGCCTACGACGCCAAAGTGGATTTTGATGCGCTCACCTGGAAAGTGGCCAATTTGGCTCTGCAAGCCAGCGTGATGTTCAATCAAGCCCCAGGGGATCCGGCATGGCAGCAATGCGGAGTCGATTTATTCTTTGCTTATCGCCATATCGACAAGACCGGTCTGGCAAAACAACCACCCATGCTACCACAGGGCATGATGAACCGCGCGGCGGCATCGGCCCCGGTGAATGAGTCCGGTAGTCTCGCTGCTTTCAAAATCGCCGTGCCTCTGGTTGTGAACAATGCCAAAATCCCACAGGCTGATCAAGTGGCATTGGAGGCTTGGATCACGGCCAATCAGGCGCTACAGAACAAGCCCTGGGAATAGGGCCGAGAGCAGACGGTTTCCTCAATCCTGACCAGTGCTGGAAAGCACTACGATCTATGCGCCGGTGTTTCGGGGCTCCCACAATACGTCATTCCGGCCATCGTCATTTGCCGCTCGTGCAAGGACAAACAACAGGTCTGAAAGTCGGTTCAGGCAAATAGCGATCGCAGGATTTAACGGCTCCGTTTCCTGCATTCGCAAGACATCCAGTTCCGCACGTCGACAGACACTGCGTGCGAGATGCAATTGAGCCGCAGCCAGTGAACCGCCGGGCAGAATGAAACTGTTGAGCGGTGCCTGACGTTCTGCAAAACGGTCGATCACTCGCTCTAGGTGTTCAGCATCGCCGCTTGACAGTCGCGTCTGCAGCAAATCAGGTTCTCCAAGGGAGGGGAGTGAAACACACAAATCCGCCCCAAGGTCGAACAGGAACTGCTGCAGCTCGCGCAATACTTTGCTGAGTTCTTCCGTTGTCCCCGCGGAAATCGCCAAACCGATCGCACAATTGGTTTCATCAACCGAACCGCCAGCGATAATTCGAACGTGCAGTTTGCTAACACGCAACCCATCCCCCGTACTGGTCATCCCGCCATCGCCGCCCCGTGTGTAAATCCGATCAAGTCGAACCATAAAAAAAGTTCTATATGCTGAGTTTAGAAAGGTAAAGCATGGAGCGTTCAGCCTTGGGTTACAGACCCAGTCGCTCAATCTGCCACGGGCAAGAATGCAATCGGGAGTCACTCTCCGTTCGCATACATGACGCGCAATTGATCAAAAAACGGCTGTTTGAATCCTTTGAGCCAGAATTTAATCCCGTTTTCGTGACGAACGGCTTTGAGCGGTGGTTGACCCAAGATCAGCAGACCCAAGGCACAGATCACGCTGATAACTCCCAGCGACACCAGAATCCCGGGCATCTCCGAATTGGCGCCAGCGATCACGAGAATAATTCCCCCGACGAGACTCACCAGTCCCGCAAAGGTCATCCAGCGTTTTCGATTTCGAAGTTTCCGCGATAAATAGAAATTGGTTTTGCATTGTTTGCGGAGTAGCAGGTAGACGATCAATAAAACCAGAACACCGACAAACAGCGTGATGTAGATCCACTTTGGCACCCACGTCATCGTTTTCGTCATCAGCACGACATCCTCAGTCTCACCGGTGATGACACAGATGGCCGGCAGAGCCACCGGTGTGCCGCACATGATGAGATTGCCATCCACGTAGAAGCGCTCTGTCGGGTAACCGGACTGTGCAAGCCCACTTACCGATTCGGGCACAGCATACGGATTTTCTTCTAACACGAGTTACTCCCTTTGAATTCCAGCATGAGAAGACACGAGACCCGCAATGATACGCTGCCGCACATCCCATTGGGCAAGCCAGCTGATTTCAAATCTGAAATTTCAGATTAGTCCGTGATTTCCTCAGGACTCACAGCGCGGTGTTCGGCGGCGGACAGGTAGCACGCGTCCACCAGAGCCATCGTATTCAGATTGTCACGCGCGTTGATCGTAGGCTTGCGTTTCTGTTCCAACGCGCACATTAACTCGGCCATCGGCCCGATAAACGCATCGGGAAACCACACACTGTCCCAACGCGGCGAATGCCATTCGCCGTTGTCATGCACGGTCGAATAGTCAATCGTACTGGGGACTCGATCAGGATATCCCGGCCAGCCAATTGTGCCTCGCGCGATGCCTGCAGTACCTTCGACACGCCAGCGGATGCCGATGTCGGAGGCACTGCCTTCCCGCGCCGGACCACTCCAGACGTCATCCCACGAAGACGCTCGAACACCGCTGGGGAACTCCAGAATGTACAACGCGATCCCGTCACGATGAGCGAACTTCTGTGCCGTTCGCGGATCAGGCGCGACGCTGGCGAAGACTCGTTCCGGTTCACCCAGCCAGTAACGAAACGTATCCAGATGATGGATGCTCATGATCCGCAGCGTGACCCAGCCCTGACGCTCTTGCCATGGCATCCAGTGCGGAATCGCCCGCATCTCGATGGTTGCCAGCACCGGTGTTCCCAGCGTTCCCATGGCAATCAATTCGTGACAGGCATGGACCGACTGGTCAAAACGCATGTTCTGATTGACGGCCAGCACGATCCCCGCGTCTTCGCACAACTGTACAAGTTCCCGCGCCTCCCGATAATCGACGCCCAGCGGCTTCTGAGCCAGAATCGCCCGCAGTCGATGCGGTGCACGCACGGCGCGGCGGATCATGTCGGCCTGACAATCCGGTGGCACGGCAATATCTAGAACCTGAACCTCCGGATGCGCGACAACTTGTTCCACAGAATCAACGACGCTCGAAATGCCGTGTCGCGCTGCAACGGCGGACGCCGTGGTCCTCGTTCGCGAGGTGATGGCGACGGGATTGAGTCCATGCTGACGATACGCCACCAACTGGCAATCCGCCATAATAAAACCCGCTCCAACACAACCAATTCCGAGCGTACGGTCAGTTGGAAGCCGGGGTTGAATGGATTCGGTGAGGCGGGACGGATGCATAGTGAGTGTCCCTCCTAAGACGCACGACTCAGCAGATGAAGCTCACAACGAAACCCGTGGGATTCATCAACATGTTTAAGCAGCATGCGTTCAGGGGACATCTGGGGCTAACTCAACACGGCCTGCATGGCTTCGTCACGCGTTTTGTAGATCGCCCAAATTGTGTCAAGAGCCGTGATTCGCAGCAGATCCAGTGCCGTTTCGCTAGCCCCACACAGGACTAACTCACCGCCTTTTTTCTTGACGAATTTATGGCATCGCAGCAATAGCGCGAGAAACACCGATCCAAAGTAGCCAACTCGACTCAGGTCCACTACGACCATCGGAGTTTCTTGTGCGGCCAGCGGTTCCATTACTAAATCAGCAGCCTGTTCGACTAAATCCCAGTCGAGCAAATCGACGTTTGCCGCTGGTGTCACGACAACCGTGTTGCCATGCCATTCTATTTGAAAACTATCCAGTACTTCTGACACAATCGTCCCTCCAAGTTTTGGCGATGATCCCGTAGGTTCAGATAAAACGCAGGAACCACTTTTGGGAAGGCTATCGAAAGCTGGCTGCAAAGCAAGGACTGCTGCCAAAACTAGGCCAACAAGACGCGAATTCCGGCTGCCCTGAAGAAAGGACCAGCGCGGAACGGCAGGGCGATGACCGCCGATCGAAGGAATTGCTGCTGGCGGTCTCGAAGGCACAGTACCTCTTGCGGCATTGCTGAGCGACCATAATGCAACAGCGATATCCCCATTTTTGACGTTCGCAGCTGTTTTAAAAAAAGTCTGCAGTTTGTCCGCCATTTCGAGATGATTGTTGGCTGAATACTAGGTCAGAATTCGTAAGTTTTTTCAACCTGACGCCAAAATGCGCGTCGGGTTCGACTATCCTTGAAAGTCGCAAATCCTGATTTTGTGACGTTAATTCTTAAACCCCGGTTGGCCAACCATGGCTGATTCCGGACTCAGCCTCTCGTTGGAAATTATACAATGACTGATTTAACTGGGCGAGTTGCCATTATTACAGGTGCCAGCCGAGGAATCGGGTTTGGACTCGCTCAGGCTCTGCTGCACAGCGGATGCCGTGTGTGTATCTGCTCACGAGATGTAAATGGGATTACAGCGGCCGCACATCGCCTGCATGCTCAGCCTGATCAATTGCTCTCGTGCGCCGTTGACGTTGGTTGCGAGGCAGACGTACAACTCATGTTTGACGACGTCATTCGTCAATTCGGACCGCCGGACATCCTCGTAAACAATGCCGGTGCCTTCGATGGTGGCCCAGTTGAAACACTGCCACTGGAGGCTTGGAACAACGTGATTGGTTCGTGTTTGACCGGTTCATTTCTGTGCACCCGCGCCGCATTTGCATCAATGAAACCGCGCGGGCGTGGACGTATTCTAAATATCGGTTCGATCTCAGCCCAACGTCCACGGGAGAACTCGGCAGCTTACACGGCCGCAAAGTTTGGCGTGCAGGGACTCACGCACGCCACCGCACTAGAAGGCCGACGATTCGGAATTGCTGTCAGTTGCCTGCATCCGGGCAACGTGCTGGTTGAACGCCGTGTCGATTCGGGTCTGGGATCGGATGAGGAACCCATGATGGAAGTCCAAGACATCGTCCGTGCCGCAATGACGATGCTCACCATGCCCGATAACGTCAATTTTCTCGAAGCGATCGTGTTGCCGAACGCACAGCTTTATGTCGGACGAGGTTAGTGCGGTTTTTGAAAACCTGCCACAGGGGGAAAGCGTCTGAAAAAATGCGATGAGAACTCCGCGCACTCCAACGAGCCGTTACATCCGAATCGTTTGCGATCGATCGGGGCCCACCGAAACCATTTCAACAGGTTTACCCACGAGTTTCTTCACATTATGGACGTATTGTTGAGCACTCGCGGGCAGATCAGAAAACTTGGTAATGCCCGTAATATCTTCCTTCCAGCCCGGGACGCGCCGCAGCACAGGTTTCGCTGCGGCCAAATCTTCGCAACGGCTTGGAAAATCACGCGTTACGCTGCCGTTGATGTCGTACGCTTCGCAGATAAACAATTCATCGAAACCACTCAGCACATCTAACAAGGCAATCACGATCGAATCAACGCCACTGATCCGCGCACTATACCGCGTGGCCACTGCGTCCAGCCAGCCGCAGCGACGTGGCCGTCCTGTGACCGTCCCGAATTCGTTGCCAGCAATCCGAATGCGCTGACCAATTTCATTGTCGAGTTCCGATGGAAACGGTCCCCCACCAACACGCGTCGTATAGGCTTTGGCCACGCCGATCATTTTCTGGATTTCCCGCCCCGGCACACCGCTGCCGCTGTGGATGCCACAGCCGGAACTATTGGACGACGTGACGTAAGGAAACGTACCGTGATCGACATCCAACAGACTTCCTTGCGCGCCTTCGAACAGCAACCACTTGCCCTGCTCCAGAGCGTCCAGCAGATAGGTCGTCGAATCGGCCACCATGGGACGAATCTTGTCGGCTACTAGCGCGTAGTCCGCAATAATTGCCTCCGTGTCCATCTGTTCGCCGTCCGGATTGAGAGCGTTCAGAATGATTTGTTTGAAGGGCACGATTTCGCGAACCTTTGACGCGAAGACATCCCGATTAATTAGATCTCCAATTCGGATCGCATGGGACCGGCCGACCTTGTCGCGGTAGCAGGTACCGATGCCACGCATGGTGGTTCCGATCGCAGCCGCACCGCGAGATTTTTCAAGAGCCGCTTCTTCCAGCAAATGCCACGGACAGATCACGTGGGCGCGATCACTGATCATCAGCCGACCACTGCAGTCGTGACCCCCAGTCGCCAGACCGTCCAGTTCCTTCAGGACCGCGTGCGGATTGACCACGACCCCAGGCGCAATCACAGATTTCACGTGGCTCTGCAGAATTCCCGTGGGAAGCAGGCTGAGCTTATATGTTGTGCCGTCGAACTTGACCGTGTGACCGGCGTTGTTGCCGCCTTGATAGCGCACCACAATGTCATGTTTTTCCGTAAGCAGATCGACAACTTTGCCTTTGGCCTCGTCGCCCCACTGCAATCCAATCACTGATGTTGCCGGCACTGAATCACTCGTCGAGAAAAGTACGTCGCACTCCTGAATGCTGCCTTCGGTAACACCCAGCAGCAGTCGTTGCAAAAAGAAACCGCACGTCGGTACACACCGACGTCCGGTCAGGAGCAGTGGTGATTGTACAGTCCCCTTTCTGATTCAAAAGCCGACCGGGCGGTTTTTTGCGAGACAAGACGGGAGTGCTTGGCCGTGCCGCTTGCCAAGCTTCGGCAGAATTGAGAAAGCCCGATCACAGGTGGCCGCCACGTCAGGCGGCGACATGTGAATACTCAATTGAATCACACCAAATTCACCTGAATCGAATGCCTCGCCGCAGAATAATAAGGATAAAAGCACGATGCACGGCTCACGGTGAGTCATCATCTGGCTGCAGACGGTCTAAGTTTAAGGCGTCAAGGCTCCCAGCAGAGATGTGTTCATATGTGCATTAATTCGCCGTTTCGCTGGGAATTTCCCCCGCTGAGTCTCGCAAAATCTCACTCTGGATCGAAATCGCCTCTGACATTTGTGTCAAGCGTGCAATTGCGTTAAACTTCTGCGTTTTCGAAATCCGAAGGTTAGCCGGAAAGCGATTTCTGCGCAGCGGCTACGGATTATCTCAGTGCTTAAAGAATCAAATTGTAATTGATTTTCCAGCTCGCTGGTCAATCAGAGATAATTTACGACGGTGGCGGTTTGCTCCAGCGTGTTTTTGGGACTTGTCAGGAAACTAACGAAGTGAATTCAGCGACTTTGGTCAATGTCAAAGATCTTCTTGAGGCCGATGGTCTGTTAACGGCGGATCACCTCAATCAACTCGAGCGTGCCGTCTGCAGTTCTCAACTGACCGAAGTCAGGCAGGTTGTCGGGGAGCTTACCCGCCGCTATGAATCTGGCGATCGATCTGAAAGTTTGATGGCCCGTGGTGGCGTAGGAGCCTATCTGTTAGCGCGTCAGACGACTGCCGACAAGTTGTTGTCTGGCGTCACTCGTGATGGCATCGCAATGTTTATTCATGGTCAGTGCCTGACGTCGTTGAATCGCGCTGAGGACGCTGCCAATCGTTTTGAGGATGCGGGTAAAGCTGGCTTCGATCCGATCGGATGTGCCTTACGCCGTGCGGGCGCAATCCGCGCTTTTGGCAAGATTGATGATGCTGAGAAGTTGCTGCGCAGCGTCGCCGCCTCAGCTGCCAGTCGGGCTGAGTATTCTTTTCAGATGGGCTGTATCTGGGCTGACCGGGGAGATGCATTGACGGCTGTTGAGTACTTTGAACGAGCGGTTGACATGGATTCGCATCATTCACGCGCACTTTTCTGGCTAGCGGCTGAAAATTCCCTGCGTGGAAATGACGATGAAGCTATTCGATTGTATGAACGCTCGTTGTCACGCCCCCCATTCTTTACCGGGGCGTTGTTGAATCTGGGTCTGCTGTATGAAGACCGCGAAAACTACAAAGCGGCAGCATTCTGCTTTCGCCGCGTGCGTGAGTATGATCCCACCAATGAATTTGCGCATTTGTATCTTCGTGATATCGATGCGGCCCAAGACCAGATTATCGACGAAGATCAGGTTCGTACCGAAGCCCGCATGAAGCAATTGCTTGGCCGACCGGTCACCGACTTTGAACTCTCCGTTCGCAGTCGTAACTGTCTGCAGGCGATGGATATCAACTCATTGGGTGATCTAACTGAAGTGAGCGAGCAGGAACTACTGTCCGGCAAGAACTTTGGTGAAACGTCGTTGATGGAGATTCGTGAACTGCTGACGGCGCATGGACTGCGGATTGGTCAGCACCTCCACAAGATCCATTCACGTGAGCATATCATCGATCAGAGCATGACGCCTGAAGAACAGGCGATGATGAACAAGCTTGTCGGAGACCTGAATCTTTCAGTAAGATCCCGTAAGTGCATGTCCCGTTTGAATATCCAAACCATCGGACAACTGGTATCCCGCACCCCTGACGAATTGCTCTCCAGTCGCAATTTCGGGGTGACGTCACTGAATGAAATCCGCCTCAAACTCGGCGAAGTCGGCATCCGTCTTCGCAACGATTGATGCAGGACTAGTCAACGTAACCCGATGGTGTAATGGTAACACAACAGATTTTGGTTCTGTCGTTCCAGGTTCGAGCCCTGGTCGGGTTATTTTCTAAAAGGCTTTCCCCAGTGTTTTCAGCGTTTTCTGGGGTTTCGTCGGTCCCAAGCGCAGTAAAAATCGCAGCATTTCCAAGGGTTGCGACGGGTTGCTGCTGCGCATTTTGCTGCGCTTTTTCGAAGTGTGAATCTGTCACCTGC
>QWQG01000101.1 GCA_003670925.1 Planctomycetota bacterium
AGAGTGATACCTTCCGCATCCGATGAATATCCAATCCATCTTTAGCTAGGTCAAATAGGAATCGTTGAACCCAAGGTTAGCGGCTAGGCTGCTGTGGATAAACCCCGAAAAAATGTGGTCTTTGACCATGGGTTCAACCGAAAAATGTTCCACTGAAATCCATCCATCCTAGCGGTGTACGGCTAGGCAATACGTTTTCACCTTTGAAAGAAATCCCGTGACTGCATTGGAACCTCTGCTGCTGCTGCATCCTTCCGACAACGTCGCTGTCGCTCGACGCGCACTGCAGGCCGGAGAAATCTTGACGGTCGCAGGCAGAACGCTCGAAATTTTGGACGCGGTACCCGCCAATCACAAGGTGGCAATCAGTGATCTTCGAGAGCGGGATCTCATCCGCAAATTTGGACAGCCTATCGGTTCTGCCAGCACACAGATTGCCCGTGGCCAATGGGTTCACGTGCAGAACGTCAGTGTCGAACGCGACAAAGCCGGATATGAATTCTGCACCGACCTTGTGCAGTTCCCGCAACCATCAGACAATCGCACGTTTATGGGATTTCGTCGGAAGGACGGTCGTGCTGGAACCCGCAACTACATTGCCTTGATCAGTACGGTGAATTGTTCGGCGACAACGTCGCGGTATGTGGCTCAGGAATTGGCAAAATCCGATCTCAGCCGTTACGGAAACATAGATGGCGTCATTCCGATTGTGCACAAAAGCGGTTGCGCCTTTGCTTATAACGGCGAAGATCATCTGTTGCTGAATCGCACGCTTGCCGGATTCGCGCGGCATCCAAACATCGCCGCGTGCCTCGTGTTGGGCCTTGGTTGTGAGACTGCTCAGGCCGGACATCTGCAGGAATCTCAGGGACTGGTGCAACTTGGCGGCGCCACGCGGCGCGAACTGGATGATTCGTTGCCCATGATACTCAACATTCAGGAGGTCGGCGGCGTACGGAAGACGGTGGATAAAGCTGTGGGCGTGATGCGTGAGTTGATGGTGCATGCCGATGCAGCGCGCCGCGAACCGATTTCGATTTCTGAGCTGACACTGGGTCTGCAATGTGGCGGCAGCGACGGCGCCAGCGGCATCACGGCAAATCCTGCCCTCGGTTATGCGAGTGATTTACTGGTTGCTTATGGCGGTGGTTCTGTACTTGCGGAAACGCCGGAAGTTTATGGAGCCGAACAGTTGCTCACACGTCGCTCAGTCTCGCGCGTCGTCGCCGATCGACTGCTCGATAAGATTCGTTGGTGGGAAGATTACGCAAAAAAACACAACGCTTCGATTGATAATAATCCGTCATACGGAAACAAACAGGGTGGTCTCACCACGATCATCGAGAAGTCGTTGGGGGCTGTCGCCAAAGGCGGTACCGCGCCCTTGCGAGCTGTCTATCAGTTTGCGGAGCCGATCACAGAACGCGGCTTTACTTTTATGGATACGCCGGGCTACGACCCGATTTCAGTCACCGGACTTGTCGCAGGCGGATGTCAGTTGGTGGTCTTCACGACCGGTCGCGGAAGCTGCTTTGGATGCAAGCCGACTCCCTCGATTAAAGTCGCCACCAATTCCTTGATGTACCATCGCATGCGCGACGACATGGATATCAATGCGGGAACAATTCTGGAAGGCGCGAGTATCGAATCCGTCGGTCTGGAAATCTTCGAAAAACTCATCGCGACCGCCAGTGGCGAAAAGACGCTCAGTGAACAGCAAGGCATTGGCGACGAAGAATTCTGTCCTTGGATGCCTGGGCCCATTTTCTAACGGAGCTCTAATTCTGCGCTCGGACAGCGAACGACACATTTTCGAACTTCAGCTTCTGGCATAGATCGTAGATCAAAATGAACTGCTGAACTTCAACGTCGTCATTCACATTCAGAATGATGCGGGTTAATGGGTCGGCGCGGCTGAGCAGGGTGAGTCGCTGGGAGAGAACTTCGATCCCGGAAAGCGGTTGCTCGTCCAGAAAAACGGCGATCGGATTGTGGCCCGCAATTGATGGTTCGATGCGGATCTGGACGGGTGGCTGTTCCCATGTTTCCGGTTCCACCGAGGCCACAGCCGCGTTCGACGACGTGCTGTTCCCGTTCAATTCTGCCGGGAGCAACTTGTCTGCCGTGCTGCCGACCGATGCGCAAATGAAGAAGACCAACAACAGAAAGACGACGTCGATCATCGGCGTCATGGTGTCGCCGTCGAGTGAATTATTTCGGTTAGGTCGGGGTGGAATTCTCATCGGTGCCCGTTTTTTTCGATTTCCAAATCAAACCTGCGGTAAGCTGACAGCAAAGCGAATACTGCGGATGTTGTGCGCGGCACAATGTTCGATGAGCGTGCGGATCGAGCCAAACTTAGCGTTGCGGTCGGAACGAATCCGGACTTCAGGCAATTTGCCGTCGGAAGTCTCACCCCCATGAAGTTCTTCAATTCGCTGCAGGATTTGTTTCTCTGACAGCCGGATGCCGCCGACCGACAACTGCCCGTCAGGTTCGATTGTAATCGTCAGTCGGTGCGGAGACGAGATATCATCCGCTTGGCCTTTGGACGCAACTGGCAGATCCACTTCCCGCGATTGTTCACTGCGAATAAAATAGCTAGCGACCAGAAAGAAAATGATCAGCAGAAAGACGACATCGATCATCGGGGTGATATTGAAGCGAAGCGGGGTTCGCCGAAGTGAAGCATCAGGAAGTCGCATGACAGGAAGCTTTTTGAGCGGCGAATTTTGTGTGACCTAGTTTACGGCGAGACGCTGCTGAGTTTGCAATCACACACGCCGCCTGATGACGCATCCCTCCGATTGTACTCAGGGAAACCCATCTGAGGCTATCCGAGATAGTTTTGGCCCGATTTATGTGCGAGGTGCGGATCTCTCGAAAGTGCCATGGTCGCAAATTGGTGGTACCCTGTGGGTAGGGTTCCCCCCCGGGGAGTTGCCGCTCAAAGGAGTAATCCAGCACTGTCGCCAAATTACGTGCGTTGTCGCGCGATCAAGGCATCGAGTTCGATGCGGAGTTTCGGCAGAATCTCATCGTACAGAAACGCACCGATGGATTCTTTGCCGCGTTTGAGGTTCACATGCGTCGGGCCACACCACAGGCCGAGATCAGCATCGTCCGTTTCGCCAGGCCCGTTGACTCGGCAGCCCATCACCGCAATCGTGATCTTGTGCTCTTCGGCGTAACGAGTCATCTCGCGCACCTGTTCAGCGAGGTCTACAAAGGCTTCGTTTTCGACCCGAGAACAACTCGGACAACTGATGATGTTGAGCGTCTTCAAACCATAATCGACGAAACTGCGCACGCGGCCGGCGGCGATGTCTTCGAGAATCTTCCGACCAGCCACAATTTCTTCGGCTTTGCGATTGTTGGCGACCGTGAGCGACACCCGAATTGTATCACCGATGCCCCGACTGATGAGCTGCTCAAACGCCATTCGCGTCTTGATGATTCCATCCGGCGGCATGCCTGCTTCGGTGACTCCCAGATGCAACGGCACATCCGGACGTTTCTCAGCAAACCGGCGATTGACTTCGATCACTTTCTGAGGATCTGAATCTTTCAGCGACACGCAATACCGCTCATACCCCAGCTCATCCAGCAGCGTACAATGGTCCCAGGCACTTTCGAGCATGGGCGAGATCGAATCATGTTCGTCAAACTTGGACTTCACGTCCGGATCGACTGACCCGCAATTGACACCCACGCGCATCGCGCAGTCATTGTCGCGCGCCACTTGCACAAGGTACTTGACCTTATCCTGCCATGGCTTCGATTTTTCGTGGTGATACAAGTGCCCCGGGTTGTAGCGGATCTTGTCGATATACGGCGCGATGACTTCTGCCAGTCGATAATTTTCCTGCAGGTCGACCGACAGATTGCCCGTGACCTGTTGCCGAATTTCGATAAGCGCTTCGGCATCTTTCTGGCTGTCAATCGCGACGCGCACGATATCAGCACCGGCATTCACGAGGTCGTTTATCTGCCGCACCGTGGCGTCAATATCCGTCGTCTTTGTGGCCGTCATGCTCTGCACGGCAATCGGCGCATCACCGCCGATGAATCGATCACCGATGGCAACGGAACGCGTCGGATTGCGGACGATATTGAGTTTTGTTTCAGGGGTCATGCGGGAATTGTAGTCTTGTCTCGTAGGCTGTACATGAACCGTTGTCAAAGACGGGCATTTTGTCAAGATTTGATTTAGGGGTAGGCCGGATAAGAATGTCTATGCTAACACCGAGTTGAACTTTATGGACTTAACCCCAGAGCTTCGAGATTTTCTTGCGGATCTCCGAAGTATCACTCTGGAGCAAGCCGCTTTGCCCCGTGCCACCATAACCGGAACCGTACGTCATGCCCTGTGACTGGCGGTCAAACAATGCTTGGATGTGCGTTGGCAGAAAACGCGTGATCTTGCTGAGCGAATGCTGGTCGCTCTTGCGGCGGTTGTGGAAGTAATATCGCTCGGGCCGCACGACGCTCAGATGATTCTTGGCACGCGTCATCGCGACATAAAACAGCCGGCGTTCCTCTTCGATTTCTTCCGGACTTCCGGTTGCCATGTCGGACGGGATATTGCCGTCAGCGGCATGGATTACGAAGACGGAATCCCATTCTAGGCCCTTTGCCGAATGGATCGTGCTGAGAATCAGATAGTCCTCATCTAGGAACGGATCGGCCGGCAATTCCTGTGTCGAGCTGGGCGGATCTAGCGTCATCTCCGCAAGGAAATCTGTCCGGCTTTGATACCGCGCGGCGATGGCTTCGAGTTGAATCAGATCATTCAGTCGCGCCTTGACGTTGTCGTACTTCGTCTCCAGCAACGGCGCGTAAAACAACCGCGTCGCATGAATGTCCGTGGCCACTCCTGCGTCTGATTCAGCCCGCTGTTCCATGTCCTGCAGCAGACGAATGAGCTTCGGCCAGTCGTCTCGCAGCGCCGTCGGAGGCGTCCACGATGACCAAGTATCAAAGTGGCCACCGGCGTCCCGCAGTGATTCCAGCAGCGTTGCGGCTTTGACGTGACCGATGCCGGGCAGCAGGACGAGAACTCGAAAACCAGCGACGGAGTCCAAGGGATTTTCTGCCAGCCGCAGAAACGACATCAGATCCCGCACATGGGCCGTCTCCAGAAATCGGAGTCCTCCGTATTTCACGAACGGCACATTGCGACGACCGAGTTCCGCTTCCAACGCCATGCTGTGATGTGACGCTCGAAACAGCACGGCTTGCTGCTTCAACGGAACACCCTTCTCGCGCCGATCCAGAATCTGATCAATCACGTACGTCGTCTGAGCGTCCTCATCACTGCATGTCACCAGCACCGGCATCGCACCGTCGCCGCGCGATGACCAGAGCTCCTTCGTATGCCGCTCGTCAGCTTCCCCGATGACTCGATTAGTCGCATCCAGAATTTTCTGCGTGCTGCGGTAATTCTGTTCGAGCGGTATCAGGACCGTGCCGGAATATTCATCCGGAAAATCTAGGATATTGCGTACGGTCGCCGCGCGGAACGAGTAAATCGACTGCGCATCATCGCCGACTGCGGTCAAGCCTTTTCCGTCAGGGCAGATATTCTTCAGAATCTGAGCCTGGAGAATATTGGTGTCCTGATACTCATCGACCATAACCTTCTGAAACTGCTGTCGCAGCATCTGCCCGCCGTCGGCGTTCTCGGCGAGTGCGTTCCAGAACAGCAGCAAGTCGTCAAAGTCGAGGACTCGCTGCTGTTCCTTGGTGCTCGTGTAGCCGGTGAAGAGTTCGCCCAGCCGTGCCTGATGTTCCAGACACCACGGGAAATATTTTTTGAGCATTATCTCGAGCGACTTCTGAGTGTTGACACAACGGCTGTAGATATCGAGGCAAGTCGATTTCAGCGGGAAGCGGCTGTCCGATTTCGGGAGATCGAGTTTCGACCGCACGACGTTCATCAAGTCTTCCGAATCACTGCGATCCAGAATCGTAAACTCCGGATGCAGGCCGATCAGATTTCCGTAGCGGCGGAGGATGTTTGTGGCGACGGAATGAAAGGTGCCACCTGCTATCCGCCGAATCGATGATCGCAGACAAACCTTTGGATCCTTGACGGTCGATGGATCGAGCTGCACGAGAATGTGTTCGACTCGCCGCAGCATTTCTGCAGCTGCTCGCCGCGTAAACGTCAGCAGCAGCAACCGCGACGGATCGGTGCCCGACACGATCTGCCATGCGACTCGATGAGCCAGCGTGGTTGTCTTCCCGGTGCCAGCCCCCGCAATAATCAACAACGGCGCATCGCCATGCATCACAGCAGACCGCTGTTGCGGATTCAGCGTTTGCAGAAACTCGGGAATATCGAATGTCGCGGGATCAGGCATGATGGACGAAGGATACGCGACACGTTCGTTCGGGACAAATCACGGTTTAACGGCTTTTTTTCAGCGAACATCGACACCCGCAGGATTTTCTCTGACCAGACGGCAAATGGCGGTTTGACAAAGCGAGCCTCGCGTGTGGGATCGCCGTCCTCCGGTCGTAATTCCGGTGGCTGCCAACCCTGTGGAACCAGCTCATTCTGACAAACCTGTCGATTGGAAATCTGATCATAGCCTCTGAAATTCGGAAGATCATTCAGGACAAGATGTTCTCCGACGCCGTAGTCGACGTACACAAAGCTCTGAAAGTATCGCCCGAGATACTTTGACGGGATCTCCGTCCAAATGCGCTGATGGGTAATAAACGCAGTGCCGGAGCAAGTCTGGCATCGGGATCGGACCAAGCGGATGGCTTATGGTTACCGCGATCATGATTACTTCATCGCAAAACTCTATGCGTTACATCTCGCCAAGTTCGCGCTCGTTGGATAATCATTGATTTCTATGGCGCGCACTTCATTTGTCGATGAACCATCTGGATGACGTAAGCACACGACTTAATGTTGATTAAAGGGCTATGCATTTTGGGTTTCGTGCTTGAGTTGCGGGGAGTGACATGATGTGGTCTGTGCGGGAAGCAAGAATTTACTGACAAAAGCTCTCGGAGGCAATGACTTCGCGGATAAGTGACCGGATCGTAAAACCGTGCTCGGCGGTCCTAAGAAGCACTTCGTCGATGGCAATGGTGTCTGCCGGCACCAATTTTCTAGCCAATGCGAATCGCAGCAAGTGTTCCGTGAAGGCCCTCGCAAATCGTGTGTGTTCCTCCACGAGTGATTCTTTGAACCGTACAATATCATGAAAATCATGCTTACGGAAAAGTGTCCCGCTAGCATCCACATCGCGACCATTATCGTATCGATCTCTCCAACGCCCGGTAATGTCGTAATTCTCCAGCGCGAAGCCGAGCGGATCCAGTTTCGAGTGACAGCCGGCACAGGAGGGATTGGCACGATGGGCGGCAAACTGTTCGCGGATCGTTAAGTCTTTGGCAGCAGTCTCTTCATTGAAAGGCGGCACATCGTTTGGTGGTGGCGGCGGTGGATCATTAAAGAGGACTTCGATGATCCAGACACCTCGTGCGACCGGATGCGTTCTCTTCGCCCCGGACGTCATACTCAGCATCGCGGCGTTCGTAATGATCCCGCCAAATCGTGCGTTGTGACTTGGAATCCGTCGAAACTCTCGTGAGCGAAGTTGAGCGCTGAGGTTGTCACGGTACCCCTGCTTCACGGCCTGAATGGCCTGCTCTGGTAAGGAATCTGCGGGCACCTGTTGCAGTTTCAGATCGGCCTCAGCAATCAGAGCAAAGAGTTCTTTCCATGCAGTTGCTTGCGCTTCCGTGAGTGCGGTCATGAGCTCTTGATCTGTCACAAAACTGCCATGGCCGCTGGCCGACATCGCAACTTCCTCTGCCGTCAATGCTCTGTCGTATAGACGCGCTCGATCGATGCTGACCGTCAAGAACCGACTAACGTCAGCAGGTAAATGCCGGAGTCCGAAAAGTACAGTTGACGTTTCGCGTGGAAAAACGGCGCTCTCAGCGTTGTAGGGCTGGCCATAAAGCTCACCATTGCGATAAAGCGTGGTCGTGCCATCCTCGGCGTAAACCATGACCAGATGCAGGAGTCCGCTGGTCTGTGTTTCCTCAGTCGATTCTGGAAAGTCTTTGGTTCGACTGAATCCGTTGCTCCCCGAGATCCAATGCCCGTTCTTTCGTTCGCCCATGACAATTGTGTCGAAGAAATCGCCTGGGCCCTGAATTCCCATGAGTCCACCACCCGGCTGATCAGGATCTTCCAGCAGGCACCAAACCTCAAGCGACTTGGCTCGAAAATCCACGGGCAATGGGTTGCTGATGAGATAGGCCTTGTTCAGGATCACAAGCCCATCGCGAAACTCCACGTCTCCGTGAGCAATCAAATCTAGATCACGCTGTGTTTCTTCCAGATTTCCATCGAATTCCCACGCGGCAAAAGGCCGCAAATCGACAGCAGTCGCAATCGCTTGGCTTTCACGTCGAGCTGTCAGCAGTCGCGCGCGAACCGGCTCTGTCAGTTCCAAGAGCGTGCGGCGAAGATCCCTCAATTTGGTTTGATACTCCAGACGCTGACTCTCGTTTTTCTGGTTGTCAGCCACCAGCTTCGCCACATCCACCTCAGGCGGTCGAAGATCCGTGTTGTACCACGTCTGGAGGAAATCGCTGTGATACAAAAATGTCGGCGAGATCAGCTCGGCAAGTGGTCGGTCTTCCAGATACACAGCATCGAAGAGGAGTAATGGTTCCAGCACAAATTGCAGGCTGGCAGGAGCTTCCGGAACCAGATGAAAGTATTCGCTGAGCTGTGGATCGGGTGTCGCTGCAAGGGCGTTCTCCAGCTGCATCCATTGCCCAGGAAACGCATCCAAGAACCGTTCAACTTTGGGATTCGCCAGCATGCGTGTGATAGTTCTGTCCAGCACGTCCGGCCGCGACAGTTCACCCTGTTCCGCGGATTTCAGAAGTTCTTCATCTGGGCAACTTCCCCAGAGGAAATACGACAGTCGCGACGCCAGTTCGAACTGCGACATTCCCGGTTCAGCCATCGCCGTGCGATACAGAAACAGGGGAGACGACAACACGGCTGCTGCCACCGTTTTCATCCCCTCGGTGAATGAAAGGCCGCGATCCATCTTCCCCGCTGCATACGACGTATAGCGATCCAGCGTTTCGTCATCCACCGCGCCTCGAAACGCGATTCGCAAAAAACCTGTCAGCCGCTGTCGAACTTCGGCTCGACGATCAACGTCGCTGGCAGGTTCCGCAAAAAAACTGTTCCAGATTCCGACCGTCTGCGCATTGAAATCCGGGCTTTCCATCACCGAAACACTGAGTCGCAGGAAGGTATCCAGCAGCAGAGGGGACAGTGTCAGTTGATTGGCCTGATTGTCAAACCCATGTGCAGCTCGCAGATCCTTGGGAAACGATTTGACCCCTTCGAGCCCCGGTTGCGGATCCAATGAATGCGAGGCGACATGCACGGTGTCCGGCACACGAAACTGCGGTGTTTTGTCCGGTAACCATTGGAGGTACTGATCGTACCTTGTCATCAATTTCTCAGGCAGCGCGAACACGTCGCGATTTAACTGAAACAGATCGCGGACCGTGTTGTTGTATTGAAAACGATTCAGCCGCTGCAGAGGCTGCGGGGTTCGCGGAAGATCTTTACTAGCCTCGCGCAACAGGCTTTTCAGGATCGCCACGGCCTGCGAGCGTGCCGTGTCATTGAGCGGTGGTTCGCTGTCCGGTGGCATGGCCCCAGTGTCGATAGCTTCAATCGCTTTCTGCAAAAGATCTAGCTGCTGCTGCAACTGGGCGCGTGACGTGACTTGCTGGAAGTTAATCTCCGCATTGGCCTTATTGTCGCCGTGACACTTGACGCAACTTTGAGCGAACAGCGGCTGCAACACTTGCTCGAATTCGTCGGCCCATACGTCACGCACGAAGCCACTTAAACCCAAAGCGATCACCAGCAGTGCTCTCATTTTGTTTCTCATACCACCGTTGCCTCCGCTCCCATGCACGCCACAACAACTGCCATGTCGCCCCTGTCTTTCGTCTGTTCTGCCGCTGTGCCCTAGACATATCTAGACTTATGAATCGATCTGAACGGGCACGCTTAAGTCCAGAGATCCGAGATGACTCCCGTGCTATCAGAGAACGACTCTATCTCAAGTCCCATCAGCTGTGCGATTGTGAGCCATAGGTTAGAATTTAGAGTGCCACTGGGCATCTTAATGAAGCGGCCCTGCTTGATCTGCCCTTGAGATTTTCCTGCGACGATCATTGGCAAATCAAAATACTGATGTGTTGCTCCATCTCCCAGACCCGCTCCGTAGGCAATCAGAGAATTGTCGAGCAGCGAGCTGCCGTCTGGCTCCTTCAAGGCCTTCATTCGCCCAATCAAATAGGCATACTGCTGCATGTGGAAGATGTCGATCTTCTGCAACTCTTTGTATCCTTCTCCCTTCTGATTGTGTGTCATGTTGTGATGCTCAACCGGCTGTTCAAAAACACCTTCGTACATTAAGGAAGCATCCCAGCGTTCCGGCCCGAGCATGAAAGTGCAGACGTTGGTAATTCCCATCTGCAGCGACATCAACATCAGATCCATTTGCAGCCGGATATATTCACCACGCGGCAACACCTGATTCTGCGGTACGCGCACGTCAACTTCGGCCAGCAGCTTGTCCATTTTGTCGATGCGGAGTTCAATCCCCCGGACAAGTTCCATAAATTCGCCGAGAGTTCGCCGGTCATCGCTGCCCAGCTTTCGGGAGAGCATATTCGCGTCGGCCAGCACCAGA
>QWQG01000230.1 GCA_003670925.1 Planctomycetota bacterium
GAGCGCACTGCCGTCTTTATGGTGACCAACCCGAACACGCTTGGACTTTTCGAGCGCGACATCGCGAAAGTTGCCGACATGTTGCACAGCGTCGGTGGACTGGTCTACATCGACGGCGCTAACATGAACGCGATCTTAGGCAAGACGCGGCCCGGTGACTTCGGCGGCGACATGATGCACTATAATGTTCACAAGACATTCACTGGACCTCACGGAGCCGGAGGTCCGGGAGCTGGTCCCATCGCTGTCCGTGATTTCCTTGCCCCGTTCCTGCCGGCTCCCGTCGTCACATACGATACCGCAAAAAACTGGTATTCGCTGTCCACGCCTGTCAAATCCATCGGTCACGTCCGCACATTTTTCGGCAACGTCGGGATCCTGCTGCGAGGCTACTTTTACATCCGCACGCTTGGCGGCAAGGGCCTCCGAGAAGCGTCCGAAAACGCCGTGCTCAATGCCAACTATTTGCTCAGTCAGGTCAAAGATTTTCTAGAAGTCCCTCACGGCGACCGCTGCATGCACGAATTTGTTGCCAGTGCCCGCAAGATCAAAGAGCAATCGGGTGTCACCACGATGGATATCGCCAAACGCCTGCTCGACTACGGCTTCCATGCACCGACTGTTTACTTCCCGCTCGTCGTTGAAGAAGCCATGATGATCGAGCCCACGGAAACGGAATCCCTCCAGACCCTTGACGCCTTCGCCACCGCTCTCCGCACCATCTGCAACGAACCAGCCGACCTTGTGAAGGGCGCTCCGCACACCACCGCCGTCTGCCGACCCGACGAAGTCAACGCCGCCCGAAAACCCGTGCTGTGCTGGTCGGCTCCTGAGTGCTAATCCGCATACACATTGTGACCCACACTGTGATTGATCGATCATCGATGTGCCCGCTCCATTTCTGGTGACGCGCGTGAGTTTGCTGGACGTGTTTGGTGACACCCGAATTCGTCAAATTTGGGCAATGAATCATGCACACCACCGAATTCTTGCGAATCCGGCTACACTCCATTCGTGCGCGTTGGCAGCACCGTGAGATGATCACACCACGAACAGATTCGGAACCCACATGTTCACAGTTTTTCATACTGCAGACTGGCATTTGGGCCAATCATTTTGTGGGTTTGACCGCGACTACGAGCATCGCTGTTTTCTGGATTGGCTGCTGTCCGAAATGCAGTCTCAACGACCGGATGCTTTGATCATTGCGGGTGATGTGTTCGACACGATCAATCCGTCGGCAGTGGCACAGAAGCGTTTCTACAACTTTCTGGCCGACGCACATGCAGCGCTGCCTAGACTGCAGATCGTGTTGACCGCCGGCAATCATGATGCCGGAGCGCGGCTGGAAGCGCCGGCTGGATTGCTGGATTCGCTGAACATTTCTGTGGTTGGCACGGTCGAGCAGGACGATGTGGGCAACATCGATCTGGCAAAGTTTCTTGTGCCTCTCAAGGATCATGTCGGTCGCGTACAGGCGATCGCCATGGCCGTCCCGTTTCTGCGTCCGTCGGATGTGCCTCTGGTGAAGAACGCGGTCGATCCATATCTGGATGGTATTCGAGAACTCTATCGTCGCACCACGGCGGCAGCAGTAACGCTCAGAGCGAAACTCAACCCGGCTGCGGCGTTGATCGCGTTGGGGCACTGTCATCTGCATGGTGGGGAAGAATCGCCGGAATCTGAACGTCGGTTGGTGATCGGGGGAGCCGAAGCGATTGGATCGGACATCTTTGACCCTCAGATTGCCTATGTTGCGTTGGGACATCTGCATCGTGCGCAGCAGTTCGACAACGGACGCATTCGCTACAGCGGCAGCCCGATTCCGTTGTCGTTCGCGGAAGCCGGGTACCGTCATCAGTTGGTGAAGTTGACGTTTATTGAGACGACACTGACGTCCACAGATGAGATTCTGATTCCTCGCGCAGCCATGATGCTCCGCATTCCAGCCGCTGGTGCAGCAGTCATCGACGATGTGATCTCGCAACTGGAAGCCCTGACGCTGGACGAATCGTTGCTGCTCGAACAGTACCCCTTTGTGGAAGTGCGGATCACTGAAGAGGGCCCTGATCCAATGCGCAGACGCCGCATTGAACAGGCAATGGACGGAAAACCGTTGCGATTGGCTTCGATTAAAATCGCAACTCTCGAACGTAACGCCGCAGGTGTTCAATCCGCAACAGGGGCGGATCAGATGGACCTGAAGACCATCGATCCTGAAGATGTTTTTCAGGATGCGTATCGTAAAAAGTACGGCCACGATCCGGACTCGCGTCTGTTGGCCGCTTTCCGCGAAATTCTATTACAGGAGGCGCGCGGCTGATGAAGATTGAACGAATTACCGTGTGTAACATTGCGTCGCTCGCGGGAACCCACTCCGTTGATTTCACCAAAGATCCGCTGAGAACCGCAGGCCTGTTTTCCATTAGCGGCGCTACTGGAGCGGGCAAAAGCACACTGCTGGACGCCCTCTGCCTAGCATTGTTTGATCAGACGCCGCGTCTTAATCAAGTCGGTCGCTTGACCGAACTGACAACTGGCGAACGGCAGAACGACACGCGGATGTTACTGAGGCGGAACACGGCCTTTGGGTTTGCTGAAGTGGCATTTGTCGGCGTCGATCAGCAGCAATGGACGGCGCGTTGGAGCGTCCGCCGCAGTCACAACAAACCCGACGGAAAACTGCAGGATGTGGTGATGGCGTTGTATCGGGGCCACATCGCGCCGGGCGGACAAGGGACTGTGACAGAAGGGGGCAAAAAGACGCTGGTGAAAGATGCGATCGTCGAAAAGATTGGCCTGACATTCGAACAATTTACACGCGCAGTGCTGTTGGCTCAACATGATTTTGCGACCTTCCTGAAAGCCGACGATAAGCAGCGGGCTGAAATTCTGCAGGCGCTGACGGGCACGGAACAATTTGAAGCGATTTCCCGCGCAGTGTTTGTTCGCTATTCAGAGGAAAAAAAGATTCTTGACGGGCTGGATGCGCAGCTGCAGGGATTTCAGGCGTTGTCGGATGAAGCTCGGGTGGAAGCAGATTTGGCGTTGTTGTCGGCGACGAGTAATGTCAGCCTTTTAGAAATAGACCTGAAGGAGCACGAAGCTCGAGCGGAATGGTTTCGCCAACATACGACGTTGCTGGGGGCTGTGGGGAAAGCGCGAGCGGAGTTGACGGGGGCAGAGCAAATTTGTGAGGCTGCGTCGGCGCGGCGCGCGGAGTTGCTGTGTACTGAGAACGTCAGGCATGCGGCGCGTGCATTGCGGGATGATGAAGTGCGGGCGGTGAAAGCTGTTGCGGCCGCTCGAACGGCGTTTGCGAGTGCCGAGACGGCGCTGAAGTCTCACAATGAAACGCTGAAGACCGCTACCGATCGCGTGCTCACTGCGACCACAGTGTTTACTCTGGTTCAAGGAGAACAATTAGCGGCAGCTCCGCAGTTGAAACTTGCACTGGAGCTGGATGCGCAGCTCGAACCTTTGCAGGTGCGCGTCAAAAAAGCCCACGCCGCGTTGACGAGCGCCACGGTGGCCGTGACAGATGCGGCAACGAAACATGATGCTTCATGCAGGCTAAAACAGGTGCTGTTTGAAGAGCAACTGCTTCTGGAGGCGCGGCGTGAAAGACTGACGGCGTACGTTCCGTTTGTGAAGGAGGCTTCAACGTGGCAGCATCGACTGGAGACGGCGATCGCGGCAGATTCTGCGGCCGCTAAGCTTCGCCAAAAATTGATGTCGTTGACGGAAACATTGCAGATCGAACAGCAGGAACTCACGGCGAAAAACGCGGAGTTGTTGCTGGTTCACCAACAAATGGAAGCTGCTGTAGGTGAACGTCAGGACGCCGAAACGGCGGAGCGAATATTTGATAGCGAGCGATTGGCTCAGCAACGTGCTGAGCTGGACGCTTCGCAGCGCGTCCTGACAACGCTGCAGCAGGAATTGGACGAACGGGATAGGCTTCGCGATGAGACTAACAGCATCCAAAAGGAACTTGCTGAACTTGAGTCACAGCAGACTCAGGACACAACGACCCTTAAGCTGCGTCAGGACGTGGATGTTCCAGCGGCAATCCGGGATGCTCAAGTGTCGCGTGATCAGTTGGAACGCATCGTTGCCGCCGTCGATGATGATGCGAAGCGCTTACGATTGTCGTTGCAACTGGACCAGCCGTGTCCCGTTTGTGGTTCTGAGTCACATCCTTACCGCGATCATGCACCGGACTTTGAAGCAGCGGCGGTGAAGGCTGCCAAAGATCACGGCAAAGAACTGGAGACACGACGTGACACGTTAGATCGCGAAGTTCTGCAACTTGTTGCAGGTTCGCAGGCGCGACTATTGCAAATCACCAAGCAGCAAAAAGTCTACACAAAGCTTTTGGCTTCCAGCGACAATGCTGTATTTTCAGCTGTCGATCATCCTGAAGTCGCGACGGTATTGGCTTTGCCCGCAGCGGAACGGCAAAGCATCGTGACGAGCAGACTGGACGCTGTCGCAGTGTCGCTCAAGCGGATCGCGGCGGATGAAAAGTCTCAGCGAGATGCGGCAAAGTTGACTCAGCGGCGGCGTGAGCTTCTTGCAGATATAGCGGCACAACATCAATCGTGTCAGCAGGCTGTCACCAAACTAGCAACTCAGACGAGTATTACAGCCACGAAACACACGGAATCGGAAACCGTGTTGAAGAAGGCTGATGAATCGTCGCGTGACGCATTGGCCGCGTTGGGAGGGCTGTTCAGCGCGTTGCCGAATGCCAAAGACGACTTCACCGCCGATGGTGCGGTGCTGCGAGACACTTTTGTGGCCGCCACCACATCTTGTGGCGAGATTCAGGAGCAACTGCACGAATTGACAACCAAACTTCTGGCTGCAGATGCGACCATCGTGCCGCTGGCAGAGGTGATGGTCACGGCGGGGCATGCGTTGACGGCCTGCGAGATCGAAAACGCGGCAGCCGTTGGCGATCGCGACAAGCATTTGCGGCAGCGGCAACAGTTGTTTGATGGTCGCGCCGTCGATGTCGTGGAGCAGGAGTTTGCAGCACGTCTGACAACGACTGGTGGAACCGTCCATGAACGAACGCTGGAAAAAAACGCTGCTGAAAAACTTTTTGTGGCTGCCGAAGAAGCATCCAAATTGACCAGTCGGAACGCCGCGCAGACTGCACATGACTTCCTGACTGCGCAAGCCGCAATGTCGACGTGGCTGGTATCATGCAACGCAAGTTCATCACGTACACTGACGATCGCCGATGTCGATCAAATGCTGGCTCGTGATGCGGCATGGTTCGAGACGGAACGCGCGCATTTCAAGAGCCTAGATGAACGAGTCACGTCAACATCCAGCGCCTGTGATGTCCACCAAGAGCAGTTGCAGAAACACATTGACAAGAGACCTACGCCCGACGATGAAGCCGTTGTCCTTGAGGCCGAGCAGCGAGTTAAGGGAGAGCTTCAAACGGCAAAAACGGTAAAAGAAGCCGCTCTGGATGTGATCAAGAACGATGATCGACAGCGGAATCGGAACATCGAGTTGACTCGGCAGCGGGCCGCAAAGCTCATCGAGGCCGAACCATGGCTCAAGTTGAACGAACTCATCGGCTCCAAAGAGGGTGACAAATTTCGGATGATCGCTCAACGCCGCACGCTCGACGTGTTACTGGGGTACGCCAATCATCAGTTAACACAACTGTCAGCACGTTATCGCCTAGAACGTCTTCCAGAGTCACTGAATCTAATCGTCATCGACTGCGAAATGGGAGAGGATCGGCGTTCGATTCATTCCCTTTCCGGGGGTGAATCGTTTCTGGTCTCACTGGCGCTCGCTCTGGGCTTGGCATCGCTCACCTCCAATCGGCTGCGGATCGAATCGCTCTTCATTGACGAAGGGTTCGGAAGCTTAGATCTGGAAACGCTGACCATTGCGATGAATGCGTTGACGCACCTCGAAGCGCAGGGGCGTAAAGTGGGAGTCATCTCTCATGTGACCGAAATGACGGATGCGATTCCCGTCCAGATCAGGATTGAAAAACGTGGAAAGGGAGGTGCATCAAAGATTGTCATTCCGGGAGCTGATCCGGATTGGGTAAATCCGAAGACGGAGTTTGAAGCGACATCGAAAACATCATCATCGAAGGTAAAGTAACAATGCAAACAACCGTGATAAAGAACCTGCGACTTGCGTTTCAGCCGACATTCAAACACCTTCGGCTGCCGCTCGCGATGATGTTATTGTCAACGTTGCCCAGTGGGCCGCTGCGGGCAGTCGATACTGAAATTATCGTTGGTGGGCTGATGGCTGAGGAGGGCGGAAACTGGGATCCGATGAACAGTCCGCTGAAGTCGCCGTTTGGTGTCGATTTCAATACGTACGGAGACATGTGGATTGTAGAACTGGAAGGTGGGCGTGTTCATAGGTTCGAGGTGGCTGGTGAACTCCACCTTGCGGGTGGCGACGGAACCAAAAGTTATCACGGAGACGGTGGAAATCTTGGCGCTGCAACTTTCAACGGGATGCACAACTGCGCGGTCACGCCCAATGGCGACCTTTACATCGCGGACAGCTGGAATCACTGTATTCGCAAAGTGAATGCTGCGACCGGTGTGATTTCCACAATCGCGGGGACAGGTCAGCAGGGATTCAGCGGTGATGGCGGTCCGGCGACTGCAGCTACGTTTGATTTCGTGATGTGCATCACGCTGAATCCTGCGAACGATGTGCTGCACATTGCCGATCTCAACAATCACCGCATTCGTGCCCTCGATCTAACATCCGGGCTCTTGACGACCGTTGCCGGGAATGGCAAAAAAGGTATTCCGAAGGATGGTGATGTTGCCGTTCAAAGCCCGCTTGTGGATCCACGAGCTGTCGCGGAGGATTCCCAAGGACGCATCTGGATCCTCGAACGCAGTGGCCATGCACTTCGAGTTGTCTTGCCGGATGGCACAATTCAAACAGTCGCAGGAACGGGGACAAAAGGGTTCGTGGATGGCCGGGGGCTAATATCCCAGTTTGGATCACCCAAACATTTGTGCCTCGATGATGCCGACAACGTTTATCTTGCTGATGATGAAAACGCAGCGATCCGGCGATTCGATTCGCGAACCCACGAAGTCACGACAATCCTGGGAAAAGGGCAGGGTGATGCGCGGATTAAACTCAGCCATCCCCATGGCGTCACATGGGAACAGGGATGGCTCTACGTTGTCGATATGGGCCACAATCGCATCCTCCGTATGAAGCCATAACACGGTGACGTGGCCGCGTTTTTTTTCAACATGGAATCTGGCGGTTCCGATGAGAGCTCAGAACGCCAATTTCTCCGGGAGGTATTTCCCGAGAAGGTCGGCATAGTAGGGCCGGAGTTTGTTCCAATCGGGCTGTTCCGGTGATTTTGAGTACAAGTCGTACGGATTGAATTTGCGAACCCACGGCAGCATCGCACGGTCGTGGTCGTCACAGAGCCAGTCGTATTCACATTCGCGATGCCATGCATAAAACGAATGGTAGCGGATCATATACAACGCTGGTTCAGGAAGATGATCCTGCAACACGTGATACAAGTATTCATCGTGGCCCCATGACATCAGCACGTGACGCAGACCGCAGTTTTTTTCGTAGACGCCCAGTTGCTGGCTCAAGTTCAGATCGCCGTGATCCGGATTGTCGGTGAAGAATTCGCTGAACACGATGCGGTCACTGAAGTGGCAGCCGACAGGAAAAGTGTCGCCCACGACCGCCCATTGTGGTTCGCCGTACAAGCACAGCACTTTGCCGAGATCGTGAATCAACCCGGTGAGCACAAACCAGTCCTCATGTCCGTCTTTGCGGATAGATTCGGCAGTCTGCAGGAGGTGTTGCAGTTGATCGAGTTCAAGATCGGGGTCCGAGTCATCAACCAGCGTATTTAAAAAATCCAAGGCTTCAAAAATGCTCATCTGCCGGCGGTCGAGCCGCAGGAATTCATCACGTTTTTGTTGGACGAACGCATACGTCTGATGTTGATGGTTCTGGCGATAGAATTCGCGGACCGTGTCCCGTGTCGGCTTGTCGTAGTTACGGTAATCGCTTTGTGCTTTGGCATCCGGGATCGGATAGACCTGTTCCTCGACAAAGTCCTCCCAAGCTTTAATCACATCCGTTGGACGAGGCTGATTTTCTGCGGCAGTCGACATGGAGGGACTCGGTATGAAAAGCTCGATCGGCGATGGTGACGTAACAACTCTTGAGTCAGGCAACAACCCATGGTTTTACCGAACATCCCGGATGTTGTAAATTGCTGCTCCTGTGATTTCCAGAATGTGCTGCGGAGCATGAATCGATGATCAAAAAAAATTGGCCGAGCGGGACCTTGCTTGTGCTGTCGCTGATCAACTCGACGGTGAATGCTCAGACACCGAGCACAGCAACTGCGACCACGCCGCCGTTGGTGAACGCGCATGCACACAACGACTACGAACACACGCGACCGCTGCTGGATGCCCTAGACCAAGGTTTTACGAGCATCGAGGCGGATGTCTATGTGATTGAGGGAGAGTTACTCGTCGCGCACAACCTTTTTGATATTTCAAAAGAACGCACGTTGAAAAAACTGTATCTTCAGCCGCTCCAAGAACGCGCAACGGCAAATAATGGCCGGATTTACAAGGGCGGCCCAACGGTCACACTGCTGGTTGACATTAAGACAAACGGCGCGGCAGCCTACGCCGTGCTCCATGAACTGTTAGCGCAATACGACTCCCTGATTTCCGTCACGGAGGACGGGAAGTACACCGAAAAAGCCGTCACCGTGATCATCAGCGGCGATCGGCCGATCCAAGAGATCGAAGACTCGAGGCCGCGAAGGGCTGGCATCGACGGGAGAATAGCGGATCTCGACAGCGACCAGCCGGCTGCGCTGCTGCCCCTGATTAGCGATAACTGGACAAGCCACTTTCGATACCGTGGGGTTGGACTAATGCCCGATGCGGAGCGGGTAAAACTGCGAGACATGGTGACGCGGGCCCATTCCAAAGGCCGCCGCATTCGGTTCTGGGCCACGCCTGAGACCCCACTTCTCTGGCAGGAACTTAAGGCTGCGGGCGTTGATCTCATTGGGACCGATGAGCTTGAAAAACTGAGCACGTTTCTGCGATCCTGATTCTGTCTCGCGCCGATACGGAGTTGCCGAAACCCATCTGACCGAGCCTCTTCTTTAGGCGAGCGGCAGGAAGTTTCTTACCAGAGTTGTAGCTGAATTCGCAAGAATTCAGTTGTTCGAGCAAGAGGACTGAATTCTTGCGAATTCAGCTACGGTAGTTTCATTTCTGCCGCTCGCCTTACGGGCGAACAGCCCGAACTTCACCGCAAGTTTGGGAGCATGTACCGTGCAACTCAATAATTGAACAACTGCACTTGCTTATAGACGTTGCCGGTTGCCTGATTCATCGCCCGCTGTACGATGCCCTTACTATTGCTGGTCAAGCGTCGTCCTTTAAGGGCCCGCGCGACCATCTTGTGAGTTAGCTGTTCGGTGGATGCCTCAACAAGGTCGTGCCCCTTCAGCTGCAGTTGCTGCATGAGGTCGGCGATCGGCTGTGGCCCAAAGTGGCGTTCGGTATCGTCTGTCATTCTCGCAATCTAACGGATCGGTAACCCTGATGGCCAGCGCCACGACTGAACTTCCTGCTGCCGATATTATTGTCGATGAGCTGCCGTCCAGTGGGATTTTCAATATGTCGATGGATGCCGCATTGCTCCAGCTGGCCGCCGCACGCGAACGGAGTATCGTCCGCATTTATCAATGGTCTGAACCTACGGTGACGCTCGGTTATTTCCAAGGCGCAGGGCAAGCCGTGGAATCGCCATTCCCAGGACTACCGGTCGTCCGGCGCTTGAGCGGAGGAGGCGCGATTTTGCACGATCAGGAGCTTACCTATTCGCTGGTCCTGCCGGCGTCACATCCAGCGCGACAGGAACCGTCCGGAGTTTACTCAACGGTCCATCAGGCAATTATCCAGTTGCTGTCCAACGCAGGTGTGCCATGTCAATTGCGGAGTGAGTTCGAGGCGATGAATTCCCACACGACGGTCAGCAACACGGCTAACGTAGCCGAACCGTTTCTCTGTTTCCTGAGAAAAAACGCGAACGATATCGTGCATGCCTCTGGCCACAAAATCGTGGGCAGCGCACAGCGCCGACGGAAAGGCGTGACGCTCCAGCATGGCAGCATCATTTTGAAAGCCTCCCGAATGGTGCCGCAGGTCCCGGGAATTAAAGAACTTGAACCGAACTTTTTGGACGCAGACTTCCGGCACTCATTGCCCGGCATCATCGCCCGTTCCATTAGCCATTCCACGAATTTCCGGAGTTATTCAGAGGAAGAAAAATCACTTGCCGCAGCAATTGCGGCGGAAACAAGATGACACGGGCTGCCGTAAAACCATGAAAACCTTGGTTCTTCTCGGATTTTAGTGGCGACACGTGGAATTTCTGTGGAATTCGGAGTTGCGTTGATGGGTTCAAGGTTGCATTGGATCCCGTCATTCAGATGAGTCCAGCTAGACTCCGCGCGGTGGAAACTGATGCTTTCATAGTTTAACGGCGAGCCGTAGGCGGGGGCAAAACCCCTCATCCGGCCTCGCGGCCACCTTCTCCCCTGACGACAGGGGGAGAAGGGACACGAATGCCCATCCGACTGGCCGCAGCTCGAGCAACCGAGCTTGACGGGCAAGAATGCCCATCCTACAGGCACCTTCTCCCCTGACGACAGGGATAAAGCACAGAAGGGAAAAGCGGTTCATCGACAAATTAAGTGCGCGGCATAGAAACCGGGATTATCCCTGATGACCGGAGCCTGAAACACCTATCGAACTTTACCATACTTTCGTGGTCATTTCGGATCTCCTGATAAGTCAGATGCCCTCACAAAAATCCTAACCGCCACCTTCGACCGCACATTGGCAGAATTTTTCGACAAGCATCGACCAATGGGTTTGTCTGGCGGCTGAAAATCGAAATTTATTACAGGTAATTGAATTTAATGCTGGCAGACCTCCGCGGGATTGTTACCCTCAAGAGCATCATGCGAATTTAATTTAGATCAACCACTCCGAGATTCTCTGTTCGCGTGCAACTCGGAAGAGAATTCATTCCATCTGAGCACCATTTTTATGGTTTCTGCGGAACTGAAAGTTGTCGGCGGGAAACACGTCGGGCAAGTGATTCCCTTAAATCGACGGAAATTCCTGATCGGTCGCGAACAGGATTGCCAACTGCGTCCAAACAGTGACATGGTGAGTCGGCATCACTGCGTCTTCAGTGTGGATGATTATTCCGTCCGCCTGAGAGACCTTGGCAGTACGAATGGCACGCTGGTGAATGGTGAACGCATTCGCAGGGATGTGGTCTTGGTGGCAGGTGACAAAATCATCATCGGCAATCTAGAATTTGAACTGGTCATTCGAGCGGGCGTCACTGCTGCGGAATCAGACAGTGTGGTGCTCCCGCCTTTGCCCCCAACTTCCCCGACTGTCGCCAATAAAGACACTCAATTCGCCGACAAAACATTGAACGAATTGCCTGTCGTGGCTGCGACGATGGAGAATCAACCTGCTGCGGCACAACCTGTTCCAGTCGCAAATGTCGGTGACACCACGATGCTGAACATGCCACAGTTAATGCCCGGGCAATATCCCTACCAGCAAATGATGCCTCAGATGGCTTACCCCGGTGGGATGTACGGCGGCTATCCGTATCAACAACCAATGATACCAGGTTACGGTCAAATGATGCCGCAAATGATGCCGCAAATGGGCTATCCGATGCAGGGGGCGCCGATGCAGGCTCCTCCCGTCGCCCCCGAAGATTCTGCTCCAGCGGGACCGGCCATCATCCTGCCAAATCCCGAAGACACCGGTGCTAAAGAATCCGACGTAGCAAAGGGCAGCTCGGGGTCGTCGCCAAAGGATACCGCAAAACCAACAGGCGCAGCGGACGCGATCCTGAAGCAGTACATGGGGCGACGCTAGCCCGGTTGATCCTGTATATTCATCAACGGGCTTTGCGAAGTGTGGGCCAAGCCCGTAGCTATTTGACGACTTCAATCTTGGAAATAGGCCATGGCAGATCCTAGCGACGTTCAGCGAAAATATAAGGAATTCCTTGATCTACTTCCGCTGACTTTGACATTGGCCGGACTACCGCCGAGCGAACACGGGCGCTATTTTACCACTGAGCAAATCGAATCGCGATTGTTCACGATTCGACATGCGTGGAAAGCCGCCCGTCAAGTCACTCGCGAATGTGTCCAGCCCAGCTCCGCCTCTTCATCGCCGGACGTCGGTTGAGGCAGGGGTTTGGCAGAGTTGTTTTGCGACACGCACGAGTCCATTTGTATCGAGGCCGAGTTCAGCCAGCAACTCGTCGCGGTCGCCATGTTCCACGAATGCGTCAGGGATGGCTAGAATGCGGAAGCGTTCGGTGTTGAGCACATGGCGATTCGCAGCCTCCAAGACAGCACTTCCAAAGCCCCCCATCAGGGCGTTCTCTTCGAGCGTGATGACAAACCCCGTAGCGGCGGCTTTGGCAATGACTTCTTCGTCGACAGGTTTGACGAATCTTGCGTTGACAACTCCAACGCTGAGGCCTTCGCGACGAAGTTGTTCGGCAGCGGCAACGGCCTGAGACAGCATTGTGCCGCACGCAAGAATATTCCCGTCTTGCCCCCATGACAGGACTTCCGCCTTGCCCAGTTGAACAGGTGCTACGTCGCGTGGGACTTGTTCGACTTTCGTCTTTGGATAGCGAATCGAAACTGGTGACGTGCTGGCCAATGCGAAATCCAGCATCGCGCGAATTTCCAGCTCGTCGCCAGGTGCGGTCACGATCATGTTTGGAAAGATCCGCATATAGCTGTTGTCGAACACGCCATGATGAGTCGGTCCGTCAGGGCCACATAGGCCAGCTCGATCAAGACAGAACACGACCGGCAGATTCTGAAGCGCAACTTCCTGAAAGATCTGGTCAAAGCTCCGCTGCAAAAATGTACTGTAGATGTCCACGATCGGTCTCATCCCCGATTTCGCCATCCCTCCGGCAAACGCCACGGCGTGGCTTTCGCAGATGCCGGTGTCGAAGAAACGCTCAGGGAATTCGTCGCGGATCCGCTCCAGTTTATTACCAGCACACATGGCGGCCGTCAGGACGCAGACTCGTTCGTCTTCGCCCATGGCTTTGTGAATTGCATCAGACATAATGTCCGTGTACGAAATCTCCGACGACTTCTTGACCAGTACAATTTCATTGTCAGGATCTCGTTTGAACGGCGAAGGCGTGTGAAACTTCACGGGATCCTTGCAGGCCGGCTCGAAACCATGTCCTTTTTCAGTGAAGACATGCAACAAAACCGGGCCCTTCACATCGCGAACCAGTTCCAGATAACGCCGCAAAGATTTTATGTCGTGCCCGTCTACCGGGCCGAGATAACGGAATCCCATTTCTTCGAAAAGCATCCCGCCGTGGAGGAATGATTTCAAGGCATCCTTGAAACCGCTCAGCATCTTCTCCGTGGACTCACCGACGAGCGGTACCTTATTCAACAGCCAGGCGACATCTCGCTTCAGCCCGTTGTAGAATGGGGCAACTCTTGCCTTGTCCAGATAACTTGCCAACCCGCCGACTCGAGGACAGATGCCCATCTTGTTGTCGTTCAGAATCACTAGCAGATCTTTCTTTAGACCGGCGGCGTTGTTCATGGCTTCAAAGACAATCCCCGAAGGCAGCGCACCATCACCGATAACGGCCACGGATTTTCGACCGTCTTGGAAGAGCAGGTCGTCCGCCGCTTTCATGCCAAGCACCGTCGAGACGCTACTGCCCGCATGCCCCGTGACAAAGAGATCGTATTCACTTTCTGCGGGATTCGGATATCCCATCAATCCGCCGCGACGACGAATGCTTGAGAACTGATCAAAGCGTCCGGTAATCAGCTTGTGAGGATAAATCTGGTGGCCCGTGTCCCAAATCAGACGATCTTTTGAAAAATCAAAAGTAAGATGCAAAGCAATACAGAGTTCGACCACACCCAGATTGCTGGCAAAGTGTGCCGCGCGGTCGGACACAATCGTGAGCAACGCTTCACGAATCTCATCCGCCAACTGGACAAGCTTCGTTTCGCTCAGTGTGCTCAGGTCTTTCGGGGATCGGATGCCGCTTAAAATCTCAAATGACATGCTTGTCGTACCTTAGTGATCTCGTTCCACAATAAACCGGGCCAGTTCCCTTAGCCATCGGCTGCGATCACCAAACACGGCGATCTCGTCACATGCTTCCTGCACCAGTTGTTCAGCCTTCGCGCGGCTGCATTCGATTCCCAGTAAACCGGGATATGTGAGTTTTCCAAGATCTGCATCGCGGCCTGGCTTCTTGCCAAGCCGAGTTTGGTCACCGGTCACATCCAAGAGATCATCAGCAATTTGAAACGCCAATCCGATGCAATGGCCAAAACGGCGAAGCCGATTCCTGCTGTCTGCATCCGCGGATGCCGTCGCGGCACCCAATTCTAGAGCCCCTGCGATGAGCGCCCCGGTCTTCATTCTATGGATTTGACTGAGTTCTACGACGCGCGTCTCTGCCGTTCGGTTGGAATCACTCGAGCCAAAATCAGGGATTAAGGGGGATCTCTCACCCTGAACACCGGCAGAATCCGCCGAATTCACATCCTTCTGAACCGCGGTCACACCTGCTTCGCAACGGTGTTCGCCGGTATTCTTCAGTTGCATTTCAGCATTCTTGACGTTTACAAACGCCTCGTGTTCCGCTTCCAGATCCAACACTTGACCACCGACCATGCCTGATCCGCCAGCCGCTGAGGCCAGAATTCGTGTCTGCTCGGCGATCTGCAGGCCACTGATTGTGCCGGCCCCGGTGACGGACGTCGCGATAGTTTCAAACGCCAGCGTTAACAGGCAGTCACCCGCCAGAATTGCGAGCGCTTCGCCAAATACTTTGTGGCTTGTCAGCCGGCCGCGGCGAAAATCGTCATCATCCATTGAAGGCAGGTCGTCATGAATCAGCGAATACGTATGCACCATCTCGATAGCGCATGCTGCCGGAATCGCGTCTTCCTGCTTGCCGCCACACACTTCGTTCGCCAACAACACCAACACCGGCCGCAACCGCTTTCCGCCTGCCAGCAGACTGTATTCGACAGCAGACTTCAGACGACCCGGCCAACTCACCTTGGCCAGTTCTTCCACCAGCGCAGCTTCAATCATCGCTCGAAGTTCGTGCAGATGTTCTGTGAAGACCGAATTTGTCATGACAAGCCGGACATGGAAGTTAAAAGTACGGCAGCAAATCCCTGCCGAATCTAAACACATGAAGCATATTGTTCGCAGCACTTCCGCGAAAGCGATCCATTGCAGTGAGAAACGAACCATCTTCGCTCCGAATCACACCCCCGTCGCAAGCGTCAGACCCACCTTGCAGGCTGCAAGATACTCAGGGATGAACAGACGCTCCTGCACCGTGTGAATTTCGTGTTGACCACACCCCATGGTCACCGCCGGGTAGCCGTGCAGGGCCATCCAGTTAGCGTCAAGGCCGCCGTCGCAGACTTGGGGGATAGGCTTCAGACCAACCGCTGCAGACGCTGATTTTGCAACCAGCACACATTCGCTATGATCGTCGATCCGAAACGCTTCGTAACGCACGTCTTCGTCGAAAGTCAACGAACCAGATTGCCCACTGGCGTTCGAGACACTTTTGACAGCCGCTTCGAAGGCATCGCGCCAGGCGGCCACGATTTCCTGGCGAAAATTACTGTCATGGCTTCGCGCTTCCGCCTGAATTTTTACCAGCGACATCACCACATTGGTCGCATCGCCGCCATGTACGATGCCGAGATTACTCGAACCGCGACTCTTTCCTTTGCGCACAAGTCCATGCCAGCCTGTCTTCTGGAGCTGGGCCATTGCAATCGATGCGACCACCGCCGCGTTGACGCCATCCTCCGGATGGGCACCGGCGTGACTGGCGATGCCTTCGATGCGAATCGACAGATTGTTCGCTCCAACGGCGCCTGTGATCAGACTGTTGGGATCGCGCCCGTCCCAGTTGAAACACAACTCCGGCTTGCCAAGTTTGCCCGCGTTCAGATACCGCGCGCCTCGCAGTCCAATTTCTTCCTGAACCGTGAACAGTAGCGTTAGTGGCGGATAATCAAGACCCTGACTGAGGATCTCCAGAATGGCCGTCAAGACCACCCCACAACCCGCGCGATTGTCGCCGCCCAGCGCAGTATCCTTTGACTTCGGACGAATCCAGTCACCGTCACGAACGGGCTGACAGCCATCACACAGCGGCACAGTGTCCATATGCGCCATCAACAATCGACGCGGCCCTTTAATCGTTCCCTTGAGCTTCACAATCAGATTGCCAGTCGTGCCTCCTGCAGGACTCTTCTTGTGTGCCGTGTCGGTCGAAATCGCCGACGCCGGTACTCCGGCATCTTTCATCGCCTTTTGAAGCCACACCGAAACATCCTGTTCCCGGCAGCTGCCTCCAGAAATCCCAATCAGATCCATCACACGGCGGATGGCTTTACCTTCATTCAGTCGAATCACGGTTTCGTCTCGCTGTTCATCGCAAAAGCGTCGTTTAACTCGCAAATCGGGTTTTGAAACCCGCCCAGGCAGGGAATTGTGACAAACTTGCCTCGAATGTCACCCGACTCGCAGTTAGTTGCCATGAATCGCAGGCTATGCCAAGTCTTACATATCGCGAAACAACCTGCGAAAATCCCGTGTGCCATCAACCACGCGATGCACAATGATGCCTTCGTCAATCGGTTCGTAGACAATCACATACCGAGTGTGCCGAAATATTCGAAAGCGACTGCCCAGACCGGAGTGAATCGTGCCCATCAACGGTTGATTCGCATATTGCTGCGACTTTGCGACGATTTCATCAATCAGCTTCAACGCGACTGTCGGACGGGTATCTCGAACTGCTATGTAAAACGCAAGATCTTCGAGTTCTGCTTCCGCTCTCGGGGTCCACAGCACGCTGGTCATGTATGGTCCACTGTGGCAGAGAGTCGTTCCAGAATCCGAGCCTTCATCGCTTCACTATCAAGAATCTTCGCTTCGCCGGCAGCAGCTTGTCGCAGCGATTGATCTAGTCCTGTTCGGAATCTCACAAGTTCACTTTGCCATGCGCGGAATTCAGCAAGGCCTTCTTCCAGAGATTCCAGCGGCAACCCGCTGTTCAACCGCTCTTGGACGAATTTTGCGAAACATTCCAGATCATTGTCGAGGATCATTGTCATGGCTGGCATTGTAGCGAAACAAGAGGCTATTGGTCAAAATGTTTTTCCAAGGCAGTATATACGTTTGCCAAATACCTTCGATGACAAGACATCTAAGCCCGAAAACCCATATTCCGTGACAAGTCAGGACATCGACCGCGAGAGCTTGTCCTGGTCCGAAAGTGCATCTCGCCACCACAACCACGCGAACAGCAAGACCAAAATCGCCGCCGTCCATTGGTAGGCTGTCAAACCAGACACGTCGCGAGCCTCAGGGCGCACATATTCGCTCAGAAAGCGATACACGCAGTAGCTGATGAAATACAGTTTGATCAGCTGATTCCTGAACATGCCCCTGTTCTGCAACGACGCGAGTACAATCGCCGCCGTCAGATGAAACATGAATTCGTACACCTGAGTCGGATGGCGTGGCAGGCGATCGACAGCGGGAAAGATGAGACCCCACGGCAGAGTCGTGGGCGTCCCGTAGCAGCAGCCCCCAGCCAGACACGATAAGCGTCCAACGGCGATTGAACCGGCCACCGGCACGGCAAACGAATCGCCCGTCTTGACCGTGATGCCAAGTCTCCACTTCACCAGTTCAACACCAAAATAGCCGCCCACCAGTCCGAACAGAATCGTCTTGCCCGACATGAAAAACGCGGAACCATCCCGCATTCCGTCTGGATCCAACAAAACAAACGGCAACTTGGCCATCACCATCGCGCCGATGAATGCACCGAGCCCGATCCAGAGACTTTCGAATGGACTTAGCCGCGGATCAGGCTTCTGCCTGCCCTTCAGCCAGACACCCGTCGCCAAGGCTGACATCATTAATATCGGATACAGCAGGATGGCCCATTCCGGCACGGTCATGGCACGACTTCTTTAAATGTCGCCTTCTCGCTCTCATCACGGCAGAGCGTGATAGCTACATTTTTTGAGACACGGCACGTTGCCGCGTCCCCGATTTTTGAATGAGCGGTGGTAATTGCACGTGGCCATTTCGATACAGCACGTTGTACGCTGAGAATGGCACAAGATGGCCGCTCGGCAACACAAAGTGCACACATTCCTTCATCAGTTGCCGCACGTCGAAATTGTAAGCATCCATAAACGACGTCGTCGTGATCCGGAACATGTCGCAAGGATTCAAGCTTTCGGTCAAGGCACGAGTAAAGAACTGCGTCGCGTCTGCCATGATTTCTGGGGGCAAGTCTGGTTGCCCGTTTCGCGAACCCAACGAAGTCCCGAGCGACACTTCACCACAACCACAATCTCCGCCGCCACAAGCCTGACGAGACAGATACTGGCCAATGAGTTCTCGCGCTCGTTCGCGATTGAAAGTGATCCGGCCCGACAGCAGATCCAAATGCTTATCGAGATCCACAAAACGTGCCAGCGGCGTGACGCGATTGCCAGATCGATATGCATACGACAGCGTGTGTCCGTTTGGGTGTGCACATGGCAGTGGAGCGAAGTCCGTTTCCTGCCACTGTGTCGATTGCGCTGCAACAGCCTTGATCACATCGGGAAACGTGATGCGTTTTTCCAGCGTCTCCGGCAACACAAATCGACCGGAATATGTCGCGGGTTGAAAACTGACGCCCGTGATCCACGGTCGCTCAATTCCAAATTCCACCAGTCGCCCGATTTCATGATCGTTGACACCCGGCTGCACGGTGCATACCAAGATCGTATTCAGCCCGACGTCACCAAGCTGTTCAATGGCCTTCAATTTCGTTTCCAGCAGTGAGGCACCTCGCAGTGTCCGATAGCCAGCATCCTCAAACGTATCGAACTGCAGGTAGATTTCAGTGCGATGCTTTCGCTCGGCAAGACTTTCCAGAAACGCTCGATCACGAGCTAGGCGAATGCCGTTCGTGTTGATCATCACGATGTCGATCGGTTGATCGCAGGCGTATCGATAAATCTCTTCAAAGTGTGGATGAATCGTCGGTTCGCCGCCCGACAGTTGCAGAATCTCCGGCTGGCCTTCGACTTCCACCAAGCGGTCAATCGCGGCTTTGCAATCGTCCAGCGACAAATGCGTGCCACCTGGGCCGCTCACCGCAAAGCACATCGGGCATTCGAGATTGCAGGCTGAGTTGATCTCCAATAAGCCAATGCACGTATGCTGTTCGTGTTCAGTGCAGAGACCACAGTCATACGGGCAGCCACGATCCGGTTCGACACCAAACGAAACCGGCACTTTGCCCGGAAGGCTGTAATCTGTCCGATCAAACCACTTTGCATCGCTGCAGACAAAATCTTCCCGAATGCCATGGACCGCGCACGTCTTTCGGAAATAGATTCGCCCGCCTCGCGAGATCACCTTCGCCGGCACAAGCGCCAGGCAATCCGGACAAAGGCTCTGTGTCAAACTCAGAAACGTATAGTCGCGATACGTCGTCATGGTTCAGTTCCTCAACAGTAATCCCAAGCGGCGACTGCACTTTTGCAGCCCTGTAAAAGCGAATACGCTGCCCTTCCAAGGCCTCACGCCGCAGAACCCAACCTGAAAACTGAGGACCTCACTTCATCTCTTCAGTGAACGGACAACCTTCAAAAATCCCTTGACCGTAAAAACGAATGCCGCGACCGTTGTCAGGCCTGCGACCACAAACACAACTGCTAATCCAAAACCACTCGGCATGCGGGCAACGGGCCCAACGGAAATCACGCCAAGACAAGTGACGACAAATGTAGCACAAAACGTAAGCACCGCGACGGCAAGGCCCGTCATGACCGAAAACACGATCGCGACTGGTCCCGGCTGACTGCGATCACTTACAGACGTGGCGATGTCTGCAACTTGAGACGCGAGGTAGGGGTTTTCTTCAGGTTGAGGTGTTGGTTCATTCATAAATCGGACAGAACGTATCAAAGGCTGATTCGCAGAAGACTCCCGGATCATTGAAGCGGCGATGGCGATCCAGTTCTGAGATTGATTGCATCTCGTCGTCACTGAGTTCAAAATCGAACAACTGCAGATTCTCTTTCATCCGCGTCACGTCTGAAGTCTTCGGGATCACGGACGTCCCGCGTTGCACACCCCACCGCAGCAGCACCTGAGCAGCGGACCGATGTTTCTCCAAGGCGATGCACTGCACGATCCGATGATCAAGTAATGATTCTGAAGCATTTGCCATACCCAAGCTATAGTAACTGGCTGCTCCGAGCGGCGAAAATGCGGTGAAGGCAATCCCTTCCTGCTGGCAGTACCGCAGCAACTTTGCCTGCACCAGAAACGGATGCGATTCCACCTGCAGCACCGACGGGCGAATGCGTGCATACGACAGCAGATCCCGCAGCAAACTGGTTCCAAAATTGCAGATGCCGATGTGTTTCACCAGCCCATCATCCACAAGTTTCTCCATTGCCGCCCATGTTTCGCTGAGCGGTACGCGAACTTCCTCCATGCAGGGTTTTGCGGCAGCCGGATCAAAAAACCATCCGGGCGGATAGCGGACATCGAGCGAGACATATCTCTGTGCGATTGGAAAGTGCATCAGATACAGATCGAGTTGTTTCAGACCCAAATCTTGCAATGATTTTTCACATGCTATGCTCACATGTTCAGCAGCGTGATAAGTGTTCCACAGCTTTGACGTCACCCACAGGTCATCCCGCCGGCAAAGCCCGGCTTCCATGGCCTGCGCGATCCCATGGCCGACTTCCATTTCATTGCCGTAATCGCAGGCGCAATCCAGATGACGGTATCCGGCGGCAATCGCCTGCTGCGCAACTTCGGCGGCGCTGGCTTTTTCTACTTTCCAGAATCCAAATCCCACCGACGGTAACAGAGCGCCGTTCGAAACAGGCAGTGTGATCATAATAGCCTCAACAAATTGATGAACCAACGAGCGTCGTGCGACAGAAGCTGGTACCATATCAGGCTGACCGTGCCTTGTCTCCTTGTCGTTCAGAGGCAGTAAAGTCATTTGATTTCAGGAGTAGAAAGATGAATTCGGAAGAAATGCTCAGGATCCTCAAATCATTGCAGGAGGAACTCGAGGGCACCGAATCGATTCATCCCGAGCATCGAAAGTCCATGCAATCGCTGACGCACGAGATTCAGAAAACCTTGGCTTCGGCTTCGCCCGCGAATGCTGCGGCTTCGCCGGATTCTACTGCGACCCATCCACTTTCTCAACGAATGAAGGATGCGGTCATCGAGTTTGAAGTGCGGCACCCAATCATTGGTGGCCTAGTAGAGCGGCTGGCTGATGGGCTTTCCGCGATGGGGATTTGAAGGTGTAAGCCCAGCTCAATTGCAGTGCGGCACGTCGCGTTTGGCCTGGAGCAAATGCTGATTCAGAATGGGGCGTTCATCGTCAGGGCAGACGTTGAGGCAACTTTGCAGCAGATCCATGGCTTCACCAGGCCGGCCAGCCCGCAAAGTTAAAATGGCATGATCACGGCGTTCGCGATAGGAGCCGGGGATGAGCATCGACAGGCGGCACTGGACGCGCCAGGCACACAGCCACCTTTCCTGATTGCCAAACAACGCTTTCAGATTGTGTAACATGCGAATCATGATGGTGCGTTCGTCCGCCGGCTTGAATGACCGACGAATTTCTGCGACAGGAAGTTCTGTGATTTCGTGCAGCCATGCAAGGCATTCGGTCTCATCCATGATTCGGCCATGGTCGAACGCATCGACATACAGATTTCCACTGTCCGTCTGCAGGCGTGTCAAAAAATGCGACGGAGCGGCGATTGCTTCGAGTGGAATTCCTAGTTCATTGGCGACGTTCAGATAGATGAGCGACAAAGAAATGGGAATGCCACGTCCTGTTTCCAGCACGCGATTCAAATAACTGGCATCTGGTTCTGCAAAACAGTCGTCATCGCCACGAAGATTCAATTCTTCCGTCATGTAACGCACAAGCAATTTCAATTCTTCGACATCGGAACCGGCTTGCGTGACCGGATGAGTCAGCCGCGCGACCGCACGCTGCAGGCAAACACGTGTAGGTTCGAACAGCAGATCGGTTTGTCCGTCGCGCGCAATTTCAAGGGCGGCGGTCACAAGATCCACGTCAGTTTCGCGACGCACTAGACGCATGAACTGTTGATCATGTTCGAAGAGTTGGCTATACGACATGGAGAGGAATTCAGAAAGGAAGAATCCAGAATTAGGTGTCTGACGAGACGTCGAGAATCAGATACAGGGCTAAGTGGGCCCTTAGTCCTCAGACTATAACCGCCTCGCGAAACCGTCACAATGACGACAGTCTACTCGGAATTCCACATGCAATCCTGAAAATTCATCGCCATTTGTGGGATGAAGATGAGAAGATGGATAAGAACATCTTTCCGGCGGCAAATTACGCCTGAGCCTTAGTTGCCGCTTCCATAATCCCTTGTTCCGTGGCTTCTGAGCGGCTGAATTCTCCGGTCAACACGCCTTCGCTGAGTACCAAAATTCGGTCGCTGACGGTCAGCAGCTCCGGCAGTTCACTCGACGTCACAATAATCGCCATGCCATCGGCCGCCAGTTGTTCCATCAACAGATAGAGTTCCGCTTTAGCACCGATATCCACGCCACGGGTGGGGTCGTCGAGCAACAGAACTTTGGGATTGGTCAACATCCAGCGTCCGATGATGCACTTCTGCTGATTCCCGCCGCTCAAGGTGGTGATCATGGCTTCAGGGCTAGCGGTCTTGACGGACATCGACTTGATCTGACTCATCGCTGCCGCCGTTTCACGCCCGGGACCTATGATTCCGGCAGACGATACGTTGCTTAACGCACACACCGTGATATTTTCGCGAACAGTCATGTGCGTGAAAAGGCCAAGTCGTTTACGATCCTCCGTCACCATTGCGATGCCCGCCTGCATGGCCTGAGACGGATGACCAAAACGACGTGGACTGCCTTCCAGCAGAATTTCTCCCTGAGGCGGCAAATGGCTTGCACCAAACAAACACTCCAGCAACTCCGTCCGTCCGGCACCCATCAAACCGGCAATTCCCAGAATTTCGCCTCGATGCAACTTCAGATTGACATCATGGAGACGCCAACCGCGAGAATGCCCGGGCGAGGCCAGCGACAGATGTCGTGTTTCCAGCACAACGGCGGCAGCGCGTTCGGTCGAATGCTTTTTCCGCGGCACCAGATCCCTGCCAACCATTAAGTGCGCAATCGCGCGCGGTGTGGTGTCCGCGCGGTTTACAGTCTGCACGAATTTCCCGTCGCGTAGAACTGTAATCCGATCCGCTAGCTGGAACACTTCATTCATCTTGTGTGAGATATACAAAATCGTCACCCCGCGTGTGCGGAGCTTGTCGATCACCCGATACAACCTAGCCACTTCGGATTCAGTGAGCGCACTTGTAGGTTCGTCCATGATCAGAATGTCGGACTGCAACGACAGCGCTTTCGCGATTTCGACCAACTGCTGATCGCCGACGCGAAGCGTGCTCACAGGGGCTCGTGGAGAAATGTTTGTGTCCAGTTCCGCGAGCAGAGCGGCGGCGCGGTCATCCATTTCCCGTTGATTCAGAATTCCCAACCATGATCGCGATTCGCGACCTAGAAAGATGTTGGCAGCGACCGACAATTGCTCGACCAGATTCAGTTCTTGGTGAATAATGCTGACCCCGGCATTCTCCGCATCACGCGTGCTGGAAAACTGAACCGGCCTGTTCCGCAGAAGCAATTCGCCATCAAAATCACTGATGACACCGGACAGGATCTTCATGAGCGTACTCTTGCCCGCTCCGTTTTCACCCATCACGGCATGCAGTTCGCCAAGCGTGACATCAAAACTGACATTGTCCAGAGCGCGCACCGCCCCGAACTGCTTGCCCACGTTACGGATGGAGATGATGGATTCCATGGATATGTTTCTGAGCGGATCAGCGATAGCGGACTCTTGACTTTGTAATGTATTCGGGATTCATAGTTTAACGGCGAGCCGTTAAACGATTAAATTAACAGTCCGGCACCGTGCTGCTCACTTTTGTCTTACTTCCGTAATCCCGCGAACGAGCAGTATGCCAGCGACGATGACCCCGAACACAACCGCATGCCACGAGCCGAACCATGGTTTGTCCCGAAAGAAGAGCATAAACGACAGGCCTGCAAGCAGGCTGAGAACCGGAATCGCCGCCCAGCCAATCAGTGTTCCAAAGAACGGCCGCCGGACCGAACTGACACCGCGCTGGCTGAAGGTCACCGCCAGCACCACCACAATCCCCACGATCATACCTTCGTAAACATCCGCACCTGTGCCCACGATCTTATTCACGGAGTCAATCACGGTGCGTAAGAAAAGACAGCCCAGCACGGTCCCAAAGATTGTCCCAACGCCACCTTGCAACGAACATCCACCGATAACCGACGCCGCGATGGCGTTCAGTTCGTAGCCTCGCGCCAGAATGTCCGGCTTGGCCGAACCAGTGTCTGCGAAGTAAACAATGCCAACCATGGAGGCCACAACCGCACCAAGAACATACGCCAGCCATTTTAGCCGATCGGTTTGAATGCCACTCAGCTTTGCAGCCTGCTCATTACCACCCATCGCGTGCAGATGCCGGCCGATTACCGTGCGACTCATTAAAAACCACACCGCCAATGCCAGCAAGATGAACACAATCGACACACTCGTCACATCCTTGAGTGCGTCGCGGAGCGCCAGATCAGGAAAATCGATCTGCGATTTATTGTTTGTCACAGCCTGCGTCAATCCGCGACTGAAGCTGCGGAGTCCAACCAGTGTGGCCAAAGTTGCGATAAATGGTGGCAACCCCACACACGTAATCAGCCATGCATGTAACGTCCCCACCATGGCGCCGGCCAGCAGTGTTCCCACCGTGGCCATGATCACGGCCGATGTCGCCAGATGACCTGCGTGAAAACCTTCCGGGTCAAGCACGATCAGGAGACTGCCGAAGACCGTGGCGCTCATCGCGATCACAGAACCGCTCGACAAGTCGATGCCCCCGGAAATAATGATCACCGCGCTGCCCAACGCGAAAAATCCGAGCAGCACGGTGTTGCGAATAATGAGTTCGGCAGAGCTGCCGGGATTATTCCAATAGGTGTGGCCCGGGTCGAGCACTGTTGTGGCGACAACCACCGCCATCCATGCGAGAATCAATTTGAATTCAACTGACGACCACAAGCGACTGATAAAACTGGGTGCCGTGGAATTCATGCCGTTGACTGACTCTAGATTCGTGGATGGGAAAGTGGAGGCGCAACAGAAATCAAAGGCGGTAGAGCAGACAAGAAGCGAGGCCTGATGGCCGCAAATCAGGAACTCGTCAGCTTATATTCGGCCAGCCATGCTCGGAATTCTTTCAGTGTCAAAAATCTTACGCCGGGGCCAAAGTCCTTGAACATCTCCGGAGTCAGCGTCGTGCCTGAATCAGGTACAATGACTTTCAATCCCGTATCGCGAATATTGCCACCGGGTTTGTTCATGTTCGGAAACAACTCAGTCATCGTGGCTTTATCCCCTTGCAGTTTCGCAAAGGCGTACTTTACAGAATCGTAACCCATGCCGAATGGATTCTGCACGACCATCGCATCGATCAAGCCTGCGCCCATTTGTTCGATCGCCAGTTGTTCCGCGTCGAACGTCACGATGGTAAACTTCGCCCGTACTTTTTTTTCCGTCACAATGTCCACGATCGCAGGCGCGTTATAAGACCAGATGCCGACAAGGACGTTGAGATTCGGGTTCTGATCGATTGAATCCCGTACATTGTCTCGGGCGCGAGTTCTGTCGGTATCATCAATGCGACGTCCTTTCTGCACGAACTTGTCACCAACCGCGCTGGTGAATCCGTCCATGCGTTGGTAAGCATTCTGCTGACTGTCGAGGCCGACGAACTGTACGTACTCCCCACCGTCAGGTCGCAGATTCTTGGCCGCGGTCCCCAGCACTTTACCGCCTTGGATATTGTCGGTGCCCACATAGAACTCGCGAACGCTATGAAACTTTTCGTCAAAATCACTGTCAAACGTCCCGATGATCACGCCCTTGTCTTTGAGCTTCTGCAGTTCTCCCACGACGGCAGGATTGGTGGCGGACGTCGGTGAAATGATGACCGCGGCGATATCAGCCTGCGTTCCGTATTGTCGCAGTTTTTCGATTTGCCCTTCGTCAGTCCCGTTGTTCGTATCCATGCTGGCGCTGAAACCGGCGTCTTTCAGCTTCAGGTCGACAGCAGCCTTGTCGATTCCCGCGCGGGCTGCGTCCCAGAATGGTGAATCCGTATTATTCAGCAGAATAATGCGTCGCAGGCCTGATGCCTTCGTGCCGGAAACCGCATTCGATTTACCATCGCCTGTCGAATTACTGTTTTCTGAACACCCCGGAAGACACAGAAAGCTGAGTCCGGCAAGCAAGGCGAAGTGCAGGGGTCGATGAAGCATCACGGGGACCTTTTACTACAGTTGAGGATATTTTCGCTGTGTCACGATTTATTGAAAACAGCATCTTTTGGCGATTCTATCGGTGTCAAATCCCGCCTACAAGCCGCGCAAGGTCTTGGAAGTTGAGCACGACAACCGCGGCGGCCAAAATCATTGCCAACCCGACACGCGGGCAAGGCAGAATCGTTTCCTTGCTTCCTCATGGGGCTGGCGTGGGTAGACTGCTTTCCCCCCAGAGCCTTATACTTTGTGCCAAGCTTAACGCCTTCTATTTTAAGGGCGACCGGTTTCCGGATTTCTGATTCTCCTGCTGTGTTTCCAAATGCCGTCACCACCTCCTGTTACCCGCGTTGCTTTACCGACTTCCATTCGCGGTTTGCTCCGTCGTGTCCGCATGCGACTACGGCGGGATGCCATGGTTTCGGGGTTGTTGTTTCTTGGGTGCTGCGTGGCTGTCGTATTCTGGACGACGACGACTCTGGACGCCGGTTGGTTTCAGTTGCAGAAGCTGGAACTTCCCGTCGGACTGCGGGCGATTCTACTGGCCGTACTGTTGCCCTGCGGCTTGCTGTTGTTGGCGCGACGTGTCATTTTCCCCTTGGTGCGACGTCTGCGCGACTCCGATATCGCGTTGCTTGTTGAACGACGATTTCCACAATTTCAGGATCGCCTGATTACGTCGGTTGAATCATCGCACAGAATTTCCGACGAAGGACCGTTGGTCAAGCCAATGCTCGAACGGTCAGTGCGGGAAGCTGACGCACTTGCTGGCGATGTCGCAGCAGACGATGTCTTTGATACTTCCCATCTGAAACGACTCGGACTGATGTCCGGTGGCTTGATGTTGTCTGTCGCCTGCGTTGGCATCGTCAGTCCGCAGAGTCTGACACGCTGGTGGAGTGCGTTCGTGCGGTGCGACGAAATCTATCATCAGCGCACGACCGATCTTGTCCTGCACGCGGTGTCGCAACCGAGCGATCGCCGCCTTGCATTTCAAACCATCGATCAGAGGTTGACGTATCGACATCCGCGCGGGGCAGATTTGGAACTGGAAATGATAGTTCCGGACGGTGGACCGCAGACAGGGCAAATGTGGGTTGTTCCGGATCGCGTGCGCATCGATGTGATTCGGGTGGATGGATCGCGGAGTCGCACTTACGTGTCAGCATCGTCTGCCCGCACGTTTCGATTCGTCGTGACGCGACTGCAGGAACCCGTCCAGATTGAATTACTTGCCGGCGACTACCGCACGCGCGTCCCGTACCAGATTGTCGTCGTTAACCCGCCAGGGATTGATGCGGTGGAGTTGCGGTGTACGTATCCTGAATATACCGGCTGGAATCAGCTCCGCGAACGGACGTTGACCATGACTGGCAGCGAAGTGCAGTTGCCGGTTGGCACGTCGTTTGAACTGGTTGCGACCAGCAGCAAGCCGCTCCAGGCCGTGCGAATCGTTTCCGATCATTTTGAATTGTCAGGCGATCGTGACTCGTCGCAATTGCTGCTGCGGGACGAACAGACGTCGGCGAATTCAGACAACGGACCTTTGCTTTCTAGAGACGGACGGATGATTACCACACGTATGATGATTGTTCCTCCCGTTGCAACCACAACCGATCCTGCCAAACCGATCGAAACCACGACGGTGAGCACAGACAATTCCTGCCTGCAGATCCCCTTCAGCGCAAATTTAAGATTTTTTCTGCATGACGACGACGATGTGATGTCAGCCAGTCCCGAAACCTTAAGCGTGCAGGGAATCCCGGACGCTCCACCGCTCGTCGTTGCTCAGATGAACGGAGTTGGTAACGCCGTAACGCGTCTAGCCCGCATTCCTGTATCCGGACGCATCCGCGATGATTATGGACTGCAGTCGGCAGGATTTGAATTTCTGGTGGATGATGAATCCACGTGGCGACCAAGGCCATTTCGGCGGGTCCCGACTACGCATGCGACTGATTTCGATTTGCAACGAAGTGATGATGAGCCATTCGAAATCTTTGACCTGCAGCCGTTAGAGTTATCTGAAGGCCAGACCCTGACGTTGTCGGTCGTTGCATCCGACGACAATCAAATGCTGACGCCGGCGGTGACACGCAGTGAACCGCTGCTCTTTCGCATTGTGAGCAACGAAGAAGTCCTGTCGCTGCTGTACACCCGCGAGATTTCGCTGCGAAATCGCTTCGAAGAAGTGATTGCACAGCTGGAACAAATTCGGAACGACTTGCAGTTTCAGACGGATGTCGCGCGACGCGTGGATGCGGCGGGTGCAGCAGCAAGTCTGGAAGATCGGGCCAGCCTGAATACTTCGGCGACACGCAGTGGCAACAACGTCCGACGACAGACCAATGAACTCAATTCTATCGTCGAAGGCTTTGAGCAAATTGTGCAGCAACTGGAAAATAATGCCATTCCGCCGCAACAGCAAGCAGAGGAAATGCGGGCCACGATCGTCCGCCCGCTCCAGAACGTATCCGGCGAAATGATGGCAACCGCGGATCGGGCGGTGAGTGCATTTCGAGTCGCGGCGCTCGATGCACAGCCGACAGAAACGCTTGTAATTCGCTCCAGCGAAAAGGTTTCAGACGTCATCGCGTCATTGAAGCTGATTCTGGACAGTGTCCGGGATATGGCCGAATTCCATGAATTGCTGAAGGAAGGAAAGGCGATTGAAGATAAACTCGAACAGCTGATGCAGAATATGAAGGATCTTCAGAAGCGAGAACTGCTGCAAAAACTGAAAGGTATTTGATTGATGCGTCAACCCCATTTTTGCCTGCAGTCGGCTGTCAGCCTGCTGCATGAATTCACGACGTTGATTTTGCCTGAAGGCCCGGCAGGCCAAAAGCCTGCCCCACTGGGAATGCCAAAATGATGCGACCGTTGAAATTCACTTTGACGCTCGTCGCACTGTGCGGTCTGCTGCCAACTACTGCCGGACAGGATGCGCCCGCACTTCCTGAAAAGCCTGCGCCGCCGGCAGTGGCTAGCGAAAACGTCACGCCAAAAACACTCCGCGATGATCAACTGGCCGTGAGTGGACGGTATTCGCGTTTTGAACGCACGCTGACTCAGATGGCCGACATTCTAGGGCGTCAGGATCCTGAACGCGCCGACTTATTACGGCGGGCGATCGGCAAGGGACGAGAAGGTCGCATTAAGGAAGAGATTGAAAGTGTGGTCGCGTTGATTGAGTCCGGTGAAATCGGGAACGCATCGGAGAAGCAGGCCGGTGTGATTGAAAGTCTCCAAGCGTTGCTGAAACTCCTCCAGAGCGAAGATCGACGCAGTGCCGTGGAACGCGAACGTGATCGTCTGGACGGACTCCTGAAAGATGTGCGTAGCGTGCTGGCCGAACAGCGCGCCGCCCGCGCGGCGACTCAAAATTCCCCCGCACCATCCAGTGCCGCTCCCGGACAACAGAAAGCAATCAGCGAAACCGACAAACTGCTCGAGTCCATGCGTGAGCATGATGACCAAGAATCCACCGACGGCAAGGACAGTCAAGGCAAGGACAGTCAAGGGAAAGACGGCGACAACAAAGACAAGAGTGCTAAAGAGGGCGAGCCTAAAGACGGCCAGCCTAAAGAGGGCCAGTCTAAAGACGGCGATCAGGATCCCAAAGACCCTGAATTGGGAAAAGGCGACCCGCAGCCACCGGACAAGCCAGCGCAAGAATCACCTGCTGAGGGCAAGCCGTCGCCGTCGGACCAGAAGTCTGAAAGTGCAGGAAAACCGGGTGAACAAAAATCCGGAGGGAAGCAATCCGGCCAGCAGAAATCTGACAAGAACAAACAGACGCCCGGCCGTGAGCAACTGGAAAAAGCCCGCGAAGAGATGGAACAGGCGTTGGAAAAATTGAAGGAGCAGAAACGCGAAGACGCTGTGCAGAAAGAGGACAACGCGATCGAAGAATTGCATGCAGCAGCGGAAAAACTGGAAGAGATGCTACGTCAGTTGCGTGAAGAAGAAAAGGAAATGATGCTGGCGTCACTGGAGGCACGCTTCCAACGCATGCTGCAGGCGGAAACCGAGATCCATGAAGGCACGGTTGGTGTGGCGGCAACGCCCCAGAAAGACTGGCTGGACTTGAACTACGGTCGCTGTCGCGAACTGTCTCAGCAACAGTCGGAGTTGACGCAAGAATGTGCGCAAACTGTCAATCTGCTGCGGGAGGAGGGAACATCGGTTGCCATTGTGATTGCGGTGGAAGACATCGAAGCTGATATGAATTCCGTCAGTGGTTGGATGCAGGAATACAAAGTCGGGGAGCTTACGCAAGCTGTGCAAAAGGACATTTTGGAATCGCTGAAGCAGCTGATTGAGACGACTCAAAAAGAGATGCAACAGATGAAGGAACAGCAGAAGCAGGAACAGAAACAAAGCGATCCCAGTCAGGAAAAGCCGGGGCTGGTAGCACTGATGGCTGAGATTCGCGTGCTTCGATCACTGCAATTGCAGGTGAATCGTCGCACAAAACAGGTCGATGGGCTGCTGCAATCGGCGATGACGGATGACCTTCCTGCGTTGCAAAAACAATTGCATGATCTAGCCAACCGTCAGAACCGCCTCATCGAATCGGCCAAGGAACTGGCAAAACAGGCAGAGTAAAGCGTTGCCAATTTCTCGTTAGGATGGACATTCCGATCCGCTGAATGGCCAAAAACGCTCTCGAATCGAAAATTCCTTTGCCTCGGGAAATCCCTCCTATGGCTGTATTTACGGGATGAAGACGCGGCGATGATTGTGCAAGGTACTGCAATCTCACGCGACTCGGAGAGTCAAGCGACAGAAATCCCGCCAACCGAGGGAATCCGGAAATCCGGTTGTGGCCCTTTTCCGCTTTGCCGATAGACTGTCGGACGTCAAAACGTTGGAATGCAACATCAAGGCAGCACTTCGACTAAACCCCCTGTTCAAAAGTATTCGCTCAATGACATCACTCCCGATCATCGACCTGCCCGAATCACGCCCATTGCCGCAAAGTGTTTCCGGCGAACCTGGCCCCTCCAAAGGCACATATGCCTTCGTGAGTCTGGGATGCCCTAAAAATCTTGTCGACAGTGAAAAGATGTTGGGCTCACTGTCGTTAGATGGCTATTCGCTGGTTTCCGACCCTGATGGCGCGGATTTTGTGATTGTCAATACCTGTGGCTTTATTGAAAGTTCCCGGCAGGAGTCGCGCTCTGTCATTCAAGAGATGCTGGACCTGAAAAAGGAAGGTAAAACGAAAGGCGTGATTGTGGCCGGTTGCTTGCCTCAACGACTGGAAGCAGACGGTGGCCTCCTCAAGGAAATGCCGGATATCGATCACGTCGTCGGTGTTTTCGGACGTGATGAAATCACCAAAGTCGCCGATCGGCTTGTGGGTGGAAACCGGGAACAACGGGAACTCTTTCGTCCCGCTCCGATCAAGGCGATGAACGATCAATCGCGACTCCGGATCACGCCGGCCCACTATGCTTATCTGAAGATTTCCGAAGGCTGCGATCGAACCTGCACGTTCTGTTCAATTCCATCGATGCGTGGTAAGCACGTGACCAAGCCGATTGAAATGGTGCTGGATGAAGCGCGGGAACTGGTCGATGACGGCATGCGTGAGCTGATCATCGTGGCGCAAGACACGACGTATTATGGCATGGACATTTACGGCGAGGTGCGTCTGGCGGAACTCCTGCGACAACTGCAAAAAGTCGATGGCATTGACTGGATTCGGTTGATGTATCTCTACCCGATCAACTTTTCAGACGAACTGATCGACGTCATTGCCGATTCGGGTAATATCCTGCCTTATCTCGACATGCCACTTCAACACATTAATTCTGCAGTGCTGAAACGCATGCAACGTCGTGTCAATTCCGATCAAACTCGGGAGCTTGTCAGCAAGCTCCGGGAGCGAATTCCCAACGTGGTTCTGCGCACCACGTTCATTACAGGATTTCCTGGTGAAACCGATCAGCAGTTTGAAGAACTGCGACAATTCGTTGAGGAAACTCGCTTCGAACGCATGGGCGTCTTCACCTATTCGTTGGAACCAGGCACGCCGGCCGTGAAGCTGGAAGGACATCTCCCAGAAGACGTCAAAGAAGCCCGCCGCGACGAACTGATGGCGTTGCAGCAGAAGATTGCTTTTGAGCATGCCGACACGATGATCGGTTATGAACTGGATGTGCTGATCGACGAAGAAATTGGTGACGGCGTTTATGTGGGCCGATCCTATGCGGATGCCCCCGAGATTGATGCCAACGTCATTGTCCGTGGCGTGGATTTGCAGCCGGGCGATATGGTACCGGTCGAAATCATGGAGCGACAGGATTATGACTTAGTCGGCATGGTTGCGGATGTCCTAGCCGAAGAGGCTGACGAGTAGCCTCGCGTTGTTGAGCAGAATTGCGTAGATTGAATTGAAGAGGGTATGCAGCCGAACGCAACGCACCATTTTTTGAAAGCCTTAGAAGCTGGTGTTTATTCTGCTGGCTTTACATGCCCTCCCAGAATCACTCAAGCCACAAACCGCTCTTGCCGTTCCTGAAATTTATTATGCCAAACGCAGATATTTCAACTCAGACACCTGACGTTGTCGTAAAACGCAAGGCCGTGTTGGGTCGTGAGTCGTTGAACATGCCCAATTTGGTCACAGGGACACGACTGCTGCTTTCACTTGTGCTCTTTGCAATGATCTCAGCAGGAGACTATTGGATCTCCGCCGCCGCGTTATTTGTCTTCGCCGCCTCCACCGACGCGCTCGATGGCTACTTGGCGCGCCGCTACAAACAAATCACCGTGCTCGGCAGAATTCTAGATCCGTTCGTGGATAAAGTCATCGTGTGCGGGTCGTTTGTCTTTCTGCTCGAAAAACAGGGAGCCACTGATTCTGGAGTAAATGCTTGGATGGTGATCATCATCGTTGGTCGTGAGATGTTCGTTTCCAGTCTGCGCGGCATTCTCGAAAAGGAAGGCAAAGACTTCTCGGCCAGCATGGCGGGGAAAGTCAAGATGACACTGCAATGCGTGGCCGTTACCGTGAGTCTGCTGTCACTCGCCACATCGCTGCACTGGCCTTGGTTACCCGGCGTTCGCGATGTCTGCCTGTGGCTTGCGGTCGGCGTGACAGTCTGGAGCGGCCTGATTTATGTCATCCGTGGCTTTTCGCTGCTGCGTCAGGAGTAGGATGGACATTCCTGTCCGTCGATGAGCCATGGATCGCGATCGAAGCGATGAGTGTGGTGCATCAGGAGTCCATTCGCAATGGGACGCGTCCTTGTCGTGTCTCGGACATGAATGTCCAAACTCCAGCAATCGCAGGCTGTGAATGCGCGTCTTTGGGTCGGTCAAGCGTCACGGGCGGTGCCAGCCATTCAAACGGACGGCAGGGGACGTTTCGCAGGATCCAGAAAGCCATCACGGCAATCGCGATTGACATGGCTTGCGGACCGCTTAGCCTGAATTTCGCCACCATAAATCGGGGCACCGGCAATTCCAGAAACAGCAGCGACGCTCGAGCGGCTTCCCATGTCAACCAAGGCAGGGCGATGATGACCATCGCATTGGATTGCAGGGCGAGCAGGATTCGTCCGTTGCACAGATGATGGATCGCCCGCTGGCAGCCACAGCCCGGGCAGTGCAGCCCGGTCGCCCAAAAGAATATGCACTTCGGAAAGAACGCCTGCCATTCCCCCGACGGGTTGTTGCGAAACAGGATGTACGCCACGCAACTGACTCCTGCGCCTGCGACCAAAAAGCCACTTCGTCGCAGGAGCTGTTGTGTTTGCATCGGTTCCCGGTCCTCTGAAAACATCAAAAACCAGGCTGACCCTGCGCAGCTGCCATCGCAATCAGAATTTGACCGACGACAACAAGCAGATTGACAACCACGCCGATCCCAATTGAAATGTTACCCCACTTATTGGCTTCCTGTGAAGCCTTTTGAGCGCCTGCATAGTCGCCGGCGTCCAA
>QWQG01000224.1 GCA_003670925.1 Planctomycetota bacterium
ACGGCGATTTCCTGTGCCCGAGCGATCATCGCGGTGCTGGAAAACTACCAGCAGGCTGATGGCAGCGTCATCGTTCCGGAAGTCCTGCGACCGTGGGTTGGAAAAGGGATCATTGCCAAATAGTGCCGACAGTGCTGCTGGATCAATAAATCCAACAAAACGGCTACGCGCCTACCTTCAACTATCGAACGGTTATCCGTACCTCAGCAACCGGTACGAACCCATAGTCTGTGGGTTGGAATTCGTTATATGTTTCTTCTGCTACGCTGCCAAAATAAAGGACCAGCCAGTAAATTCCCGGAGTGTCAGGGATTTTCAGATTTGCCAGCAGATGGCAATGTTGGCCGTCTCTCTCAACCAGAGCGGACATGAAAGTCGAATCTTCAAGATTCAAACTGTTCGGTTTTTGTTCATTGACCAAGTATAGAGTCGTCCTGCCAACCCGCGACGGTGTCGTGTCGCTCGTTGGTTGGTGAGGTGAATCCTGAACTGCCTTTTGCAGTTCAACTGGAAATTCGGGTGTCGCCCCTAACCCCTTCATAAACCCTACGGTTCCCAGGGTTGAAAACCTCCAACTCTCGGGAGGTTCCAGAACGCAGGAGACTTCGACGGTTTGTCCAGGTTGCAGACTGAATTCCAACCCAGACCCAATCTCCTGTTCTTTCAATTTCCAAACGATGCGTCCCAATGTGTCAGGCTTTACGGCAGCACGCGGCGTAACTTGCGCTCCGCAGCCAGCGACGAACAAAACTGCAATAATCGCGGCGCTATTCCAGATTCGCGGTTTCGCCTCCGTTGCGTGTTCCTGAAGCACTCCACACCTCCATATCGATTGAATTTGAAACAAACCTTACGTGTCCGTCTACAAATACCACGTTGGCACCAGCCGTATGGAGACTTGTCGCCGGTATCGAGCCTTCATAGAATGGAAATAAAAACGTAGTTGGAGGACGACCGACATAGCACCCGACGGAATTCGGCGGAAGGATATGGTTATATCCGAACTCACGGTTAAGGTATGAATTAGTCAGTGCCAAATATGGCAGCATTGTGTCACGAATTCCATTCCGGCACGCAGATCGAAATGCGTCATACTCCTCTGGCATGGAGTAGTCGCGATCTACGTACCAACTAAAAGCGGTTGGGTCCCCTGAAGCAGATCGAAGCGATGGAACATCAACTGTTGGAACTCTTCGTTCGCTATACATCGCAGTATTGGACAGACCATCCGGAAAATCTTTGGACGTCGAATTTACCACCCGGAAATTACTCGACAATCGCATTCCATTAAATAGTTTTGAATAGAATCCGTTCACCGTGGTCTCAACAAACCGACCATCACCTTCGTTCAACCCGTAACTCACATTATTTCTTGCCGGAAAAGCCAGCGGATCAGAAGAACAAATAAATACTGTTGGAGAGCTTTCTGGGCTTCCACCGCTGGCGATTACGGTGGACAATGCGGTTTGTTCGAGGAAAGGCAGTACGGAAATGTATGGGCGCGCAACTGCGTATGATCCAAATGTCTCATGGTACGCCTGTGCTGCAAGCCCGAACTGCCGCAAATTGTTTACGCAACTTGTCTTCTGTGCCGCAGTTCGTGCGTTTTGTACCGCCGGACCAATGACTGCAAGAAGCACCACGATTACACTAATCACGACGACGACTTCGAGCAGCGAAAAACCGTCTCTACGGAGCAAAAAAGCGTGGCGGATAGTCTGTGCCGTCTTCATCCTGACCTCCATGCCATGCATGACTAAGGTGGGAGTGGTACAACAAGCTGAATACTGAGCGTGCTTTGTTGAAGGACGCCCAACGCATTTGGGTAGACTGCTAGACCTGTATACATCGTATTCTGATTGAATGCTGGACCAAACTCTGGTTGATTAATTAAAGCCGTGTGTCCATCGTACATTGGTTACAGACCATACGGTGGCATAGTAACCCAAGTAATCTTCGGAGTCATCGGACCACTCCAACATGGTTCCACTACCATTTGCATGTTTTTGATAACAATCCTTGTAACTACGCCTGTTACCTCCGCTTCAGTCCAACAATACGCTGAAATGTACATTTTCAGGTCAGCTGCAAATGAAGCACGATCAAAGGCAAAGATTGTACATAAAACGGCGAGAAATGTTACTATACGATTCGGTGTTTGCATCACTCCGCCCTCCCCACGAAAAATAAAGTGCGAACCGAACGAGACAGCAAAATTCAAGTTACCCCCCCCCCCCGCCAGAAAAACAAGTGACCCTCGCGAAAAATCTGATCGAAATCGCTTCAAATTTGCGCAGTTGTTCCGTTGTCTAACCCTGTGACCAAACACATTCTTCTTGCCATTGAATCCTCCTGCGACGAAACCGCCGCTGCAGTTGTGCGCGAAGACGGAAAAGTTCTGTCCAGCATCGTAGCATCGCAGCATGAACTGCATATCGAATGGGGCGGTGTCGTTCCGGAAATCGCGTCTCGCGCGCATGTGCGTCGCATTCTACCTGTGATCAAGGCAGCACTGCGAGATGCGGATTGCACGCCGCAGGACTTGCACGCTGTGGCCGTGACGACGGAACCGGGACTGGTCGGATCGTTGCTGGTGGGACTCACAGCTGCAAAGACAATGGCCATGAGTCTGCAAATTCCGCTGATCACCGTGAACCACGTTGAAGCTCATATTTACGCCTGCGGGATGGGGCTTTCTCAATCCATTTATCCCTGCGCAGGCTTTGTCGTGAGTGGCGGTCATACGAATCTCTATGACTGTCGATCTGCCATCGAATGCAAACTTATCGGCAGTACGACGGACGATGCCGCCGGTGAAGCATTCGACAAGGTTGCCAGAATTCTAAATCTGCCTTATCCCGGCGGGCCATCAATTCAAAAAACGGCACTGACTGGAAATCCACGGCGATTTAAAATGCCACGTCCGCTGCTTCACAGTGGTAAGCTAGATTTCAGTTTCAGTGGACTGAAAACAGCTGTACTCTACGCGGCGCGAGGAGTTCCAGGGCCGGATCAGTTGGCTGACACGCCCGCTGATCGTGTCGCTGATCTTGCCGCGGGATTTCAGGAAGCGGCCGTGGAAGTGCTGGTTGAAAAATGTCGTCTGGCCGTTCGCCAGCTAGGATATTCGCGACTGTGCGTCGGCGGCGGCGTGGCAGCGAATCAGATGTTTCGCGAGGAACTGACGCGCATGGCAAAACGCGAGCGGATCGAAGTGCTGATTGCTCCGCTGGAACTTTGCACCGACAATGCGGCCATGGCGGCAATCGCTTGGGACTTACTGGCTTCAGGCCGCGTGGCTGGTCTGGATGCGGACGTTTTACCAGGGTTGGTGCGGCATGATTTTCGAAACCGGCGACCAAATTAAAATTCGACCGCCATCTATCTTTGGGCTGCAGCCTGCGGTGCTGGCTTCTCAGTAAAAAGTCGGTTCTCGTTTTCAACGGCAAATTGGGAGTTGAAAGTTAACAATTGACTCCTATTACTCAAGTGATGATTTCAAACGTTTTTGATTGGAGCGGAATACGTGAACAGGGGGATTTTCCTGCGAATGAACAGCTTTGTGGCTCGGCACATTCGTACCGTCGAGATGATAGGCGTGGTCATGAGGATTTTTAGTTTTTCCATCGTCAGCTGGATGGGCTCTGATAGCCCATTTCTGTTTGTCTGGGCATTCAATACGGTTGATGCCATGATTTTGACGTGGTGCGCGATTATTAAAAAAGATTTCGCTTATTCGCTCCTCAATGTGTTCTGGATCGGCGTGGGCGTAGTCGGGATGGCACGAGCTCTTGGTCCTGTGGCGAGCCTGAGCCACTGATCGGCAACCCCGATACCCGTTTTGCAGTCCGACATAATCAACGATTGACAAGTTCGGCATTTCCGCCGCCTTGGAGATCAATCACTTCCAGTTGCAGCGGGTCGGTGCGTTTCGCGGGTTCGATCATAACCGTAATGGTGTGCATGCCGGTGGCGAGGGTCGCCGAAAATTCGACAGCTGATTCCATCGGGATGCTGTCGATACGAACTTCCAAGCCTGCGATGGAGTTCACGCGTAAGGCGATTTTACCGGGAGTCGTGACGTTGACCTCGCAACGAGCAAAGCCCACCGTCACGCCCCGAGCCGTCATCAAGGGAATAGTCTCCAAAGGCAACTGTCCAGCCACCATGCTATAACGCGGACTCCACGTAAAACCCGGGTTGTCCGCTGCCACCTGACTGAAGCTGGTGCGGTTCAACAGGAAATTTGCTTGCTCCGTCGGCATCACAACCTGCCAGCTGCGAACTAGGCGACTTTTTGAAAGCGTGTATTCAGGAGTTCGACCGAGTTCGGACAGGAAACGCACGACCGACGCGATTTCGTCGTCGGTAAGATTATCGACCAATCCCTCCGGCATCAGCGACAATCCCTGAGCCTGCTCTTCGATCTCAGCGATCGGTACTTCCATGACTTTGTTTTCCGCTGTTCGCAGAGTCAGCGTCTTTTCCGACTTCTGCATCAGCACGCCCGCGACGACACGTCCATCGACAGTTGCAATGACCGTTGTGTGATAGTTTTCTTTGACTTTTGCATTTGGATTCAGCAGTGACTCCAGCAGATAGTCGGGCTGGGCACTCGCGCCAAGGCTAATCATATCGGGGCCAACCAATCCACCGGCACCGCCGATGGCATGGCACTTGAGGCAGCCGAGTTGTTCGTTGCGATAAATTCGTTCTCCCTCAGCCGCAGTGGCTGTGGTCGCAGCCTTCGTCAACATCGCGGCTCGTTCTTCGACGGTCAACGACTTGCGACTGATGATCTTGCCAGCTGTTCGCAAAGCGTGCTCTAGGTCGGCATCGGTCCGGCCGGATTCACGCAGGACGCGCAGAATGTCGCGCGCGACATCCGTTCGCAGTTCACGCCCGGCGAGCGCAGCGGTCAGGAGTTGTGCCCCCTGTTTCCCGCTAAGCAACGCTCGAGCCACGTTTACGGCGGATGTCCCTTCCGGAAGAGCGGCGACAAGATCGACAATCAGCGGGGCTGCTTTTTCCGGACGGGCAGTCGCCAGTCTTTCCAGTGCGAGACTGCGGGATTCGAGGGATGATTTGTTGTTGCCTCCGACCGTTTCCAGCAGCGCAAGCAGCGTGTCGTCGTGACTCACCGCGATCCCGGCAAACGCGGCGGCGAGATCCGCGTTGTCAGCAGATGAATCGCCAGCGAGTGCTTCTAGATGCGGCTTCAATCCCGCTAAGTTCCACTGTCCAATTGCCTGTAAGGCCGCATGCCGCAACGTAGCCTCGTCGGATTTTATCCACGGAGCAAGCGTGTCCGCATTGATTGCCGGTACGATTTTTCGCATGAGAGAAATTGCGAGAAGAGTTTGCAGCGTGGCCCCATCTTTGCGCTGAACCGCGTCGGATGCCAGTCGCTCCATTTGGTTCGCATTAGCGCTGTAGCACATGAGTGGAATCAAGCCGGCCCGCTTTTCAGGCGTCACGTGATCGGCGTACAAGTCCTTAATCAGGACGTCCACAGGAGCCCCGCTGCCTAAAGCGGAAAAGCCATAGGCAATCTGTCCGGCATCGTTGTTAAAATTCATTTCACCAAGATCAAAGGCCGGTCGCCAGTAAGGAGCGAGCTCTTTTGTGGTCAGCCACATGGCATAATCGAGGTGCAAATCTACGGGCTGCTTAAGAGGCAGCAATGCCGTTTCCACAAGCTTTGGATCCCGGTATGCAGCTACCGTCTGTGCAGACTCCATGTTCACTTCACCGAATGCAGAACCGTCGGCAATCTGCCGTTCTGAATCTTCCAGCGGAGAAAACGAAAAGGCGCGAACTGCTTCCAAACGCACTCGTGAATGAACATCCTGAACGGCCGTCGTCAACAACTCGCGCGAGTTTGGCAATTCGTATTTCCAGTGACTTAGAACGCGCACCGCTGCCGCCCGAATGCGACCATCAGGGCTTTGCAACAGTGATTCGAGCAACTGCGGCTGCAATGAGCGAGCCGTCTGGAAACACCACAGTGCTTCCAAATGCACGTGGTCACGCTCTTCGTCGGACAGTTCCACAGTCTTCAGCCAAGCCTCAAGTTCCGCAGCGATCTCAGGCCCACGTTGACGCAGAATCTGCTTTGCCGACTGACGCTCCACGCCATCATTCGAACGCAAGGCATCGAACAGCTCAGGATTGGTTCGAGTCGACACAGGTTTGAACTCCCGCTGCGGCGCACCTTTCCATGTGACCCGCCAGATGCGGCCATGAGTGTGGTCGCGGCGTTCATCGCGAAAGTCCACTTCGCCATGCTGAATGATCGGATTGTACCAGTCAGCAATGTAAATCGCGCCATCGGGGCCGATCTTCACGTCGATCGGACGGAACGCGACGTGATCGGACCAGATCACTTCCTGCTGCTCGCGCGACACGTATCCCGAGCCTTCTTCGGTCAACGCGAAACGCACGACACGATGACCTCGAAAGTCATTGGTGATCGCACAGCCCTGCCATTCGGGTGGCAGCATTGGAGTATCCACCAGTTCCAATCCGCAGTGTTTTGGGCTACCCGGGTTCAAGCCTTTGACGAGTCGCTCAGCATCGGCCGCCGTTAAATAGGAACCACCTGGAATCATATAGTTGATCCCCTCACCACCCGCCCCGTCGGTGGCGAATGACTGCCCGAAACGGTCGTAATGGTGTCCCCAAGTATTGACGAGACCTTTAATAAAGACGCCGAGCTCGAGAGTTTCCGGACGGAACTGCCAAATGCCGCCCGCATTCAAACGCCGAACTCCCCAAGGAGTTTCAACATGACTGTGGATGTAGATTGATTGATTAAAATACAGAAAACCGTCATAGCCCCAGCGCAGTGTATGCAGGATATGATGCGTGTCCTCCGTACCAAATCCTGATAGCACAACGCGTTTCGAATCAGCCTTCAGGTCGCCGTCGTGATCCGCAAAGTGCAGCAGTTCTGTGCTGTTAGCGACCCACACACCTCCATCGCCCGGAGCGACACCCGTCGGGATCAACAATCCTTCGGCAAACACATGGGTCTTGTCGGCGACACCATTGTGATCGGAATCTTCGACGACGACCACTCGATCCGTCGCCGGAGCACCAGGCACGATCTGCGGATAGACTTCCGAGCTGGCGATCCACAATCGTCCATCTTCGTCGAAGTTCATCTGAATCGGCTTGGCAATTAGCGGATCAGAGGCAAAAAGATGCACTTCGAAGCCCTCTGGAACTTTGAACGTGGCCTTTTCCAGTTCCGGATCAGGAACCGGAATGTTTTTAAGATCCCGCTGCGCCAAAGCCAGCTGCCACGAAAGAGCAAACACGATGAAAGGTACAAGAAATCGAATCAACATCGTCATGAAAAGTCACCGGGGAAATTTGTGCTGAAAACGGATCATTCAACGTAAAGACAAGGCCGCAATTCTTTTTCGCATTTTTTCGTTTCTCTCGGCTATCTTATTCCAATTCGTCGCGTCGCACATTCGACTCTGCCTGGTGTCTGCTTTCAGACATCGCGAGTTTTCTGATTTTGAACTGCGCGGCACCAAAGTTCAGAAGTGCGCCGTGTTCGATTCTGGCAGAGCGCAGATACCCAAGGATTTGTGCGTAATGTTCATCGGTCAGCGATTTAGCTGCTTTGAGTTCCAGAATGAGAATACCCTCGATGACGAGATCCGCAAAGTATTCACCAATGATCGTGCCGTCTTCGTCAAAGACTGTCAGCGGCTTTTGCTGCTGCACTGCCAGCCCGTGCTTTCGCAATCGATGATACAGAGCGTTTTCATAGACTTTTTCCAAATGGCCTGGGCCGTGGTAACAATGAATTGCAAACGCTGTTTCGCGCACGATGTCCGTGAGTTGAAAAACGCGATCTTTCATGATTGTTCTGCTGACGTTTGAGAGGTGGCCGAAAGAAACGAAAGAAGTAAAAAAAAATCGTAAACTGCCTCGGCGCAGGATTGCTTCGTTGCACCTTATTCTTTCGCGTTCTTTCGTTTCTTTCGGCTAATCCTTCTTGCGTAAGGCCGGTCCGTCGCGGTCGTCCGAAATCGGAAGCTCCTTCAGAGGACACATTTCGTGCCCGCATGGAGCCTGAGTTCGGGGTTGTCACCGCAATCTCAGAGTCACTTCACGCCACTGGGGTTGCTGCAGTTCATGGATTTGTTTTTCGAGTTCCAGAATAAACGGATCAAACTTGGCAATGTCAGCGGCATTGTTACCCTGTTCGTGTTTTCGGAAGCCGAACAGGTAAGTGATGTTCTGAGGTCGCCAGCGATGAAAGTACAGTTCGTTTTTCCTGAGCAACAACTGCCGCAACGCTTCATATTGAGGGTTCGCTTGAGTGGCGAACGAACGCCCCTGTCCGGCGTCGTTGACTTTCGACTCAAGAAACGTTCGCTGCATAAGTGGCTCGACCTTGTCACCCGACTGAATCGTGACACCATCAACAGAAACGCTCTTGGCATCTTCACCAGCAATACTGATCACCGTTGGAAGTGCCGTCAGGAATTCCTCCTGAAGCTCGAACGTGACGAGTTTCATCTGGTCCGGATTCCATTTGACATTACGAATGTTGGCCGCGTCGCTTTCCACGGACATCGCTTTCGGATCAACGACGACGACAGGCAACGCTGCCGGGATATCGAGTAGTCGTTCACGCACAATTGCGGATGCACATACGTAACCATGATCCGTGAGGTGCATGCCGTTTTCAGTGAAAGATCGGTAAATGACCAGAGCCATTGTGTTGGGATTATCGGTCTGCCGTTCCAGTTCGGGAGGCAGCTTGTAACACGAGTTGATCTCGTAATCGATTTCTCTCATCCGGTTCGCGAAATCGCTGAACAGATCCACAAACAGCAGACCACGTGATCGCGCCACGTTTGCGGTTGCTTCAGAATAGACTCTGATCTTCGGGTTGAACCGCGCCGGAGAAGGAATCGGCGGAGGCGTTGGCAGCAGTTCATGCGGCGACACAAGCACGCAGGCGATTCCGGAGGCAGCAAGTTCAGCGAGCAAATGGCTCAACTGTTGAGAGTATAGTTCCGGCGTCATCCCTGCCGTCAGTGCTTCGTTTTGACCGTAGCAGATGAATGCCACTGTTGGTTCTTCGGCCCGGATGTGTTCCACCATGCGAAGATAACCGACATCCGGTTTGTCAAAGATGCCGCGTGAATCGGCAAACACGGTGTCTGCACTCCAACCCAGATTGCGAAACGTCACGTGCTTCTCGCCACAAGTGCTGGCTAGTGTGGCTTCTAGGTGTTCCGACAGCTGAGCCCGTTCAAAGAATGTTGCGCCGACAAAGACCACATGATCGCCGTCTTCAAACTCAAAGGGAGCCGTGCGAATTTTCGCCGGCAGGACCGGTGCAGCAAATTTCTCTGGTGCTGCGACGGTGAATCGCGCTCCTGGTTCGGCGGCGACGGGTTTAGCTTCGAGCCAATCACGGTCATTAAAGTCTGTTTGTTGCCAGCCGACGGGCGGCACGCTTGATCCCATTCGCCACACGCCGCCGATGGCAGATTTTTGGTCTCCTTGGACTGCGGAAATCGCGATTCCGAAGAGGGCCACTTTGTCGACAGAATGCACTTCGACAGCGACTGTGTTTCGCCCTTGGCGCAGCAGCGACTTAACGTCGAACCCGAGTGCCGCGACGTTGCCGCCGGACTTCTGTAAGGCGACATGCTGCAAAATCCGTTGACCATTCACATACAACGAACAATGTCCATCCGTGACGAAGGTCAGTTCCGCCGCCGCTGAATTTGCAACCGCCGGATCGACAGCCCAACGACACCATACACTGGCAGCGCCATCCTGTGCTTCGGATCGAAACCAGTTCAGTGCTGCCGCATCCTGAGCCATGCTGACAGTTTGTAAACAGACGACAGCCGCCGCGACGCCACGCATCAAAAGCGAAAAGAGGTTTTTGACCATACGAACGAGCTCGGAGTTAAAAAGGCAGGATACTTAAAAGTTGAAGGCGATGTTGCTCCGCCGACTTTGATTTTGGTGGAAACGCGATGCGAAATTGATGCATGCGATAGGGTTACCACGAGCCGTTTGCAAGTGGAGAGCACATGTTCACCGGAGAATCTCAGTCGGCGGAGCGACTGCGCTGCACTGGTGAACTGGAAACATACCCAAACCTGAGCGAGATTCCAGCGAGCGGCAATAAAGTTGGCTCGTTCCCTTGCGGGATTGTTGGGGGATTGGACGATACGTCCGATAAGACTCCACAGGGCAAAACTCGTACCTCGGGTAAGGTTCGCGAACATACATTTTACGAATGGTTGTTGAGGAGTTATGAAACTCGCCGTTTTTCTGGCTCTTCTATTTTGCTGCTGTAGCATGGGAAACGCTTCCGTGGCTGCAGAGAAGGCCGTCACACCTATCGCAAGCACCAGTTCCGAAGTCCCGCCAACGGAAGCTACGGATTTGCCTAAACAACTTCAGGCAAAGGCCATTGAAGACGACAAGGCTGCGTTCGGGTATTGGGGCACAGATCCGGACAAGTACACCGGCTGGAAATCGCATTCCAACCGCCTCATTCCGGTCTATACGTTTGGTTCCAAAGGCGGCGGCGGCGGCGTTGATCTCGATTCTTATACAGGTTCAAACAGCGTGTACCGTTCCGAAGCCAAAGTGCAGACGCTCTACGGTTACGTCCCCGAAAAAACCGTCAACCCGCAAGCCGTCTGGATGGATCAGACAAATGTGGCCGATCTGCAGCGGGCGGGCGCAGCGGCGGGCAAAAAGTACATCTTTTTGGTAGTGTTTGATGGCATGGATTGGCAGACGACTCGTGCCGCAGCCATCTGGAATCAGCAGAAAGTAACGTACACAGAGGGCCGCGGGCATGGAACACATTTTCAGGACTATGACGCCAACGGCACGACGCAGTTCGGCTTCTTCGTCAGCAGCGCTCATAACGAAGGCACTGACGTCGATGTCAACGCACAGACCGTCCAGAATCCGGGCGGCACGATTCGTGGCGGCTACGACGCGGCATCTGCAGGCAGCTCACCATGGGACATACCGCCCGATCCTGGTTATCTCATCGCCAAGCCTGCGGGGGGAAATCCAAAGCATGATTATACGGATTCGTCGTCTTCAGCCACCAGCATGACAGCGGCGATCAAGACATTCAATGGCGGCGTAAATGTGGATTCAAACGGAACGCCCGTTAAGACTGTGGCTCACGAACTGCAAAGCCAAGGCTGGCGTGTAGGAGCAATCTCATCTGTGCCGATCAGTCATGCAACGCCCGCCGCAGCGTATGCTCACAATGTGTCGCGAGACGACTATCAGGATTTGACGCGGGACATGTTGGGACTGCCTTCGATTCAGCATCCGCAGACACCGTTACTCGGTCTGGACGTAGTGATCGGTGGTGGATACGGGCATCCGGGTGATGCGAAAAAAGGCCATGCCAGCCAAGGCACAAACTTTGTCGAAGGAAATCTCTATCTGACGGACGCGGATCTGCAAAGCATTAGCGTCGACCATGGCGGGCGATACGTCACCGCTGTCCGAACCGCCGGACACAAGGGTTCGCAGGTTCTCCGCGACGCAACGGCTGCGGCTGTGAAAGGCAATCACCGCCTGCTGGGATTTTTCGGCAACGGTCAGTACAACGGCCATTTGCCTTTCGCCACGGCTGATCGACGTTACGATCCCGCGCCCGGTGTCGGCAAGAAGGGCGAAACGTACTCAGCTGCTGATGTCGCAGAAAATCCAACGCTCGCCGAGATGACGACGGCCGCCCTCACGGTGCTTGGCCGCGATCAAAAACCGTTCTGGATCATGGTTGAATCCGGCGACGTCGACTGGGCCAACCACGACAACAATATTGACACCTCTATCGGCGCGGTCAACACCGGCGACGATGCCGTCAAAGTCATCACGCAGTGGGTGGAGTCCCACAGCAACTGGCACGAATCGCTGCTGATCCTGACGGCGGATCATGGCCACATGCTGAATCTGGTGAAGCCGGAATTGTTGATTTCACAATAGAGGAACCGCAAGGTAGAAGCCGTCGGCGTGCTGGAGTTATGCTTGAATAAGACTGAAATTCACGTCACATGTCCGGGTTGCGGATGTTTGTGCGATGATGTCGAACTGACATTTGCAGAGGGCCGGATCTCGAAGTTTGCGCCGCAGTGTGCGCTGGGAGAACGCTGGTTCCGCAATCATTCCGAAGTGACTCAGCCAGTCGCGGAGCTGGAGGGGATCGCCACGGACTATGACACCGCTGTGCGGCAGTCGCTGGAGTTACTTGAACAAGCCGATTATCCGCTGATCTATGGCCTGTCCCGGAGTTCTAGTCCTGGTCAGCGCGCGGCCGTTGCTTTGGCAGATCGCATTGGGGCCGTGATCGATACAACCGCATCAATGTGCCATGGTCCGTCAATCATGGCCCTGCAGGAAGTCGGCGAAGTGACATGCACGCTCGGCGAAGTTCGCAATCGTGCCGACCTCGTGATTTTCTGGGGATGTCATCCGGCCGCATCGCATCCTCGGCATGCTGACCGCTATTCGGTGTTTGCGAAAGGTAGATTTACTCCTGATGGCCGCGACAGCCGTATAGTCGTGATGATTGGGGAAGCAAACAAAGTGGCCGCTTGGAAATTATCTCCGAGCGGCGGCGAAGCAGATCTGGTCATTCCCGTACCGCTCGACGGTGATTTTGAAATGATCGCCCAGCTTCGCGCATTGCTCCGTGGCACGCATGTGGATGGCGTAACAGAGCCTGTACTGCAACTGATCGAATTGATGAAGAATTGCCATTACGGTATCGTATTCTTCGGCCTTGGTCTCGCAGGGTCGCGGATGTGGGAGGGTAGCCAGCCCACGAATTCCGGACACATTCATGTCGCGGCACTTTTGCAACTGGTCGCGGAACTCAACGCCGTGACACGTTTTACTGCCCGCCGCATGCGAATGCAGGGCGATGTCTCTGGGGCGGACAATGTTTTGCTGTGGCAGACCGGATATCCGTTTGCGGTCGATATCGCCCGCGGCTATCCGCGTTACAACCCCGGTGAGTTTTCTGCAAATGAGTTGCTTGAACGGTGCGAATCGGATCTGTGCGTCATTGTTGGGGCCGAAACAATCCCGCACTTTTCCCGTGCGGCCCGCGACCATCTCAAGTCCATCCCGACGATTGTTCTAGATTACCCAAACGTCCCGCTTGAGTTCACTCCCACAGTAAGTTTTACGACTGCGGTTTATGGATTGCACGCTGCGGGCACGGCATATCGGATGGACAATGTGCCGCTGCCGCTTCGCGCACTTCAACCATCGCCGTATCCCACTGACGAAGTTGTGTTGACCGATCTGCTGGCAGGGTTCAGGGGGGATTGATTATGCTTCTTGGACTACGGCCCGGCATTCAATGCCGTGCGGACTCATGGCCCACCTCATTGTGACCAACAACAGGAATCTACCCTTGGCTGAGAAACGCGACTTTGATGAGTTCTTGGAAAAGTTTCAAAAACACCATCAGGTCATGGTTGAAGAACTCCATAAAGTGATCGTGGGCCAAGATGACGTCATTGATCAGATTCTGGCGGCAATCTTTACAGGCGGTCATTGCCTGTTGGTCGGTGTACCAGGTCTGGCAAAGACGTTGGTGGTCAGCACCATTGCGAAACTGCTAGACGTCAATTTTCGCCGCATTCAATTTACGCCCGACCTCATGCCATCTGACATCACTGGCACAAACGTGCTGGAAGAAAGTGACACCGGGCGCCGCGAGTTTCGTTTTGTGGAAGGTCCGGTCTTCACCAATATTTTGCTGGCAGACGAAATCAATCGTACGCCGCCGAAGACACAATCGGCACTGTTGCAGGCGATGCAGGAACGCGAAGTCACCGTGGGACAGACGACGTATAAGTTGCCGGAACCATTCTTTGTGATTGCAACTCAAAACCCCATTGAACAGGAAGGCACGTACCCGCTGCCAGAAGCGCAGCAGGACAGGTTCATGTTCAATGTGAAGGTAGATTATCCGTCGTTGGAAGAAGAAGAAAAGATCCTTGAAGTGACGACTTCCGGCGAACGTGCCGAAGTTCGCAAAGTGCTTTCGGCGAAATCGATCCTGTACCTGCAACGCCAGATCAGCCAGATCGTAGCCAGTCCCTTGATTATCAGCTATGTGGCCAGACTCGTTCGGGCGACACGCCCCAAGGATGCTGGCGCACCGGATTTCATCAAACGGCTTGTCGATTGGGGAGCTGGCCCGCGGGCTGGCCAAAATCTGATTGCTGGAGCCAAAGCTGCAGCCGCGATGGCTGGCCGACCGCATGTGACGATCGGTGATGTCCGCAAGGTGGCCATTCCAGTCCTGCGACATCGCGTATCGACGAATTTTCAGGCGCAGGCCGAAGGTTTTGATATCGACGAGATCATCCGAAAGCTCGTCGCCACAGTTCCTGAACCCAACATTCCAAAATACGAAAAATAAGAGAGTGGGCGCGGTGAGTCCAACCGTACTCGCGGATCCATAGATGCCAAATCCAAAACCTGTTCCGCTACCCAGCGGCAATCTCGCCACCCAGCATATTGACAAGAGCGGCCCCGGTACGATCCTCGCAGACTTCGAGGTGCTGTTAGATTTCGTTGCGGCTGGCGTACGCTCGACCGGCAAGCATCACCTGTTAGCGATGGATCAGCTGCGCGAGTTGGATGCGCGGATGACCATGTCGCTGCGCCCCCGGCTCGCACAACCGCAACAACGGTCCTTTCCGCACATCAACGGTTTGTACTTATTGTTGCGGGCCACTCAGATCGGGATTCCGGAAGGTCAGGGCAAATCCAATGGGCGCCTGACGCTTGATCCGATCATGTGCCAGCAGTGGCGGCAACTCAACCCGACGGAGCAATATTTCAATCTGCTAGAAGCGTGGTTGCGAAAGAGTTCATGGGAAGCAATCGGACTTCACAGCTCAGGCCGCTTCGATTATCTCGCGATGGAGGTCCGAATGCTGTGGGAGTCCATCCCGCAGGCTGGCCGCAGCTTCTCGAAAAACGAGCAAGTGCGAGGAGAATTTTTGCACAGCGTCCAGCAGTCAACCACACTGGCATTGCTCGAACTTTTCGGTTTAATGACCGTAGAACGGGAGCGACCGGCTAAAGGGCAGAATTGGTGTGTGACCAACATTTGCCACACGCCGTTTGGAGATGAACTGCTGAGCACTGTGTTCCACGAGATTCAACGCTCGCACTTGGCTGCCGAACAGTGTGCATCCGACTTTGGTGCTTGGCAACCAGCATTTCAGTCCAGCTTCCCGCAATGGAGTAACAATCTCAAGTTCGCGGAGCCTGAATTTCGGGCTGGGACCTACTACTTCAAAGTATCTCTCGGCAGTCCATGGAGACGCATCGCAATCTCGGCCGAGTCATCTTTGGATGAACTGGCTGCGTGCATCATTGGTGCGTTTGATTTCGAGGGTGATCAACTTTACGCCTTTCAGTTTGTCGAACGCGATGGCCAAAAGCTGACTGTGGAGCATCCCCGCGTCGGCGATGCAGAATTGCACACCGACGAAATTGTCGTCGGCTATTTGCCGTTGCAGGAGGGGGCGTCGATGCCGTTTCAGTACAACATTGGTGCCGACTGGCGATTTAATGTGCAGTTAGAAAAGATCGCGCCTGCCGATCCAAAGCTATCACTTCCGGTTGTTGTCGAAGCGCATGGTGAGGCGCCACTAGAGTATGCTTCAGACGACGAATGGTAAGCCGGAATTGTCCGTGAAACTCTAAAATTCAGTCACTCAGTTTCTCTCGTATCTTACGGCAGTGCTGTTCGACCCAAGCGGAAAACTCGCGGACGTTCGCCATTTGTGTCTCGAGTTCCTCCAGCGGCACATCGGAATCGTGAATAGATTTCATGCGGCGGGCGAGCATTTGCCAGTCGCGTGTGCCGGGTGTCGGCAGAGTCAAGTCTTTGGCATTGCCGCGTACCATGCGCAGGCAATCAATCAGCTCGCGCAGGAAAATGTAGGCGCGTTCGATCGACGCGCGATGGCTTGGAACAACTAGATTTAAGCATGCCGCTTCGCTCAACACGCGCACCGTATTCGGATGACGCAGCGTCAGAAATTCGTCACCGAAAGTCATCTGCAGAGCCTGCACTGCATATTCGCAATCCACGATCCCACCGTCGCTCAGCTTGACATTGATTGCGCCTCCATGCACAAGCTGTCGTATCTGACGTTCGCGCATGGCATGCATCGCAGAAAAATCAAACTGTCCCGTTCCATAAATTGCGCGATGACAGGCCATCGTCACGACAGTTCGAAATTCTGGTTTTCCCGCGACGCAACGAAACTTGACCAGCGTCTGTCGCTCGTATGGCCATGCTGGGCCCTCGACAGCGTAGTATTTTTCGAAATCCTGCAGCGATACCGCCGCGGAACCTGCTTGCCCGAATGGCCTCATCCGCAAGTCGATATGAAAGATTCCATCCTGCGGCGCGGTAATTCCGGAGGCCACAGCATTGACAAGCTGTTCGAAGAATACCGCATTAGAAACTGAATTGACTCCGTTTGTGCGACCCGCCTCGGCAAAAATTAGCATCAATTCGATGTCGGACGCAAAGCCCATTTCGATGCCGCCAAATTTCCCAAGACCTGCGACAACCCAGTCACATTCCGTGATATCGTCCTCGCACAATGGCTGACCGCATTGCGCCACCAGTTGGTGCCACGCAACTTCCAACGCTTTGCAGACAACCAACTCAGCCAGTTCAGTCAATTCTTCGGAAAAAGCACCAAACGGACGACAGTGTCCCAGCACATGCCGCATGTCGATGCGAAACAGATGCCTGTCCTTAAAGACGTTCAGCGCTGTCCACGCAGCCACGGAATCCAAGGCATCGTCGCACACCTGATCCAATTCAAGTCTCAGCGACTCTGGGCATTCACGAATGGCCAGTTCTTCGGGATTGGTGAGCAACGGAAACAGCTGCTGATGTCGCGACTGCAGAAATGCTTCCCAGAGATACTGGCTGATCCCAAGCACTCGTGCCACAGCATGCAGCACGCTGGGCCGCCGCAATGACTTCATGTTGTCGAACCACGCGACAGTAGGCTGCAGACGGGAAACAAGATCGCGGAATCGAGCTAGGGCGTGATGCGGATCATTCGTGGTCGGCAACCAGTGCGTGAACTGTTTAATCAGGGTCGCGGCTAGTTGCAGTTCTTGTAACCGCTCGGCACTGTCGATTGGGCGACCGTTGCGTTCGCGAACATACAACACGTCACGCACCTGACTGCCCTCGGCACCAATGATCGCCCGCAGTACACGAAACCGGCTGAGCGAAAGGGCGCTGGCCAATTCGTACATGAATCCCCACGAATCTGCACCTCTGATATTCATCTGAGTCAGCACGGAATTCGGCAATCGAAGCAGTTCAATGTCGACATCAGCCGACGTTGATTCAGGCACAGACTGCTGCGGCACGGCGTCGCAAAATCGAGACAGTAACTCCGCGCGGACGTCCTCGATGCCGCTGCCACGCGACTGTTGACTAAGCCGCCCGATTTCTTCCTGCAGCGACGCTGCCAGTTTTTGGCCTAACGTTGAAGACTCCGATGATTCGGCAACAGGGACTTCCAGTCGCACTTCGAAACACGCCAGAAATCGACCGGCGACGCAACGATCTCCGAGACCATTCAAGCCTTCCCCCGTCAACGCATCACCGCGACGAATATCTAGGCGATAAATGGAAAGCAGACCGCAAATCACCGACAACCATCCGGAGAAATCTTTGCCACAGACGACCATGTCCCAGTGGTCGATCGTCACCGAATTTCGCCGCAGTGACACAATCACGGGTGAACCGGCATCGACCGCCGCAAAAATCTCCATCAGCCGCTGCCGCCGGGCCTGCAAAGCGGGCTGGGACAAAACAGCATCCAACATAGCCGTTGAGGCTTGCGTGATCGTCCATTCCGGAGCGGCGACTGTGTTCAGGGGTGATGAACTGAACTGCAGGCATTCCGCAAAAATGGCACGGACTGCGTGGCGATGTTCGTCGAAGCGGCGCAGCAAAGTCGCGGCATCTGGATAGTCCATCCGATGAGCCAGCCACTCCAATTGACGCTCATCGACCGGAAGTTCATGCGTCTGTTGATTGTGGAGCAATTGGAGCGCATGCTCGACCGTCCGCAGAAAGACATAACCCGCCCGTAAGTGTCGATACCAGACGGCACTGATCAAACCAAACTCGGCCAGCCGCACTAGCGAATCCAGCGTATTGAAACTCAGAATACGCGGCTCGCGTTCGCCGTGAATCAGTTGCAGGCTCTGGACAAGGAATTCTACGTCGCGAATCGAGCCGACTCCCAACTTGACTTCGGAATTTAGTTTTCCCCGTTGACGTAGGCGAAATTCGATCCGTTCTTTCATCTGCTGAATACTGCGGCGAATATCCACTGCCGAATCGGTGAACAACAAGGGCCGAATCCGATTCAAAAACCGCTTGCCGACTCCCATGTCGCCAGCCACAACGCGGGCTTTAAGCATGGCCTGTTTTTCCCAAGCTGCGGCGTCCTCAACTAAATAAGCGGCATAGGCATCGATCGTATGCACCAGCGGTCCCGCCTCACCCCACGGACGCAGTCGCAAATCAACGCGGTACAGGAAACCCGGCGGAACGTCTTCAGCGAGCCCGTCGATCATGAGTCGCGCGACCCGTTGCACATGCCCTGAATCGTGCTCGCAGATCAGCACAAGGTCAATGTCGGAACTGTAATTGAGTTCCTCGCCACCATGCTTCCCGAGACTGATCACTGCCAGCGGCAGATTATCAATTTTTGCCTCATGCAGGGCAAGGTTCAGACAGCACTGAACCATGCTATCCGCGAGCAGCGAAAGTTGGAGTGTGACAAATCTCAAGTCTAGCAGCCCGAAAGCATCACACATCCCGATGCGGAGGAGCTCGCGTCGCTGAAATCGTCGCAGATCCGACAGGATTTGCGGCCGTCTGCCACTGGTCGCGAAAGCCGTCGTGGCATCCAAAACAAATTGTTCGCGGGACTTCATTTCGGAAGTCCGTCCGTGCAACGCAAGTACTGTCAGATAAGGCGGATCGGCCAGCAGTGTTTGCGTCAAAAATGGGCTTGCACACGCCAGCCTTGCGAGGATTCCCAAGGCACGTGGCGTGGCATTCAATAACGCAAACACGTCGAACTGTTCGTGCGCGTTGCGCACATATTGATCGACAACGTTGAGTACGAAATCTTTGAACGGAGCTTCCTGGCAGACGCGCTGCAGACTCCAATACCATGCCGGTTCTGCAGATGCATCCGTCTTCGCAGCGGCATTCATCTTAAGCGAATCACGCCACACCGACGTGATTCTCATCATGGCGCGCACCGCGGCTTCCGGATCGGAAAACCCCGTAGTCCGAAACAGACTCACATTGGCTATGAGCTGCAATTCGGTCAGATTGTCAAAGGATGGCAGCATGAATGTCGATACGGTCAAATGCGCAGTAATGCTTCGGCCTCGTGGGAATCGTCCGAATTCGGTCCTAACCCGTTGTAGAGACAGCCGCAACTAAAGATGTCATCTTTGATTTCTTGGGAAAGGCGAGATGGATAGTATCCACTTCGCACGATGATCGTGCGGTACAAACGACGCTTGTAGCAAATCAGAATACCGAATCGAAACTCTCGAGGCAAAACTTTGAGAAACGCGCGTGAATCGAGCGAAAAATCATGCACGATTTTGAGTGAAATCTCGTTCAACTGGTCTCCAGTCGCCGACACAGCCTAGATGTCTGGAAATATCTTGGGTGAGGGAATGAGAACAGGATGAGCGTCTCTGATTTGAATGCAAGGGCCGCGGAATCGGACCTTTTGGCTGCGACATTGGTTTTTGAACAGATTGCGCTGCGGGATGGTCTGCATGTGGATCGGTCGAAAGTACGACGCGCCGTGGACGAGGCCGCCGAAACCTACTTTGGTATGCATGAAGGCGGCTGGTGGCGTTGGATTGTGGAAACAGGACATAGCCTTGGTCGCAACTGTCGGGTGATTGATGGTGAGGTGCAGCAATTGGTGCGGCTTGCCCGCGATGGCGTCGTCGTGATCCTGCGTTCCGACGACGGGCAGACGTGGCATGCGCTGAGGGCGAATGGACGACGACTTAGCTTTTTCACACCGGCTGATGATCGCCCGGTACGCATCGTATCACCACGAAAGATCGAACGACTGCTGCGCAAGGATGGCTTTGAGGGCACTCTGCGATGCGTCGTGGTGGAATCGTCAGCGACGTTTTCCGAGTCATTCGTGGCGCAAGAAGGAGAAAAGAAGCCGCTGCAGCGCTTGCTGTCACTCCTGCGAGCGGAAAGCAGCGACGTCTGGGTCATTGTGATCTTCGCCTTGGTCTCCGGTCTGCTGACGATGACCACGCCACTGGCCGTGGAGGCGCTGGTCAATACCGTAGCATTCGGTCGCTTTCTCCAGCCGGTGATTGGCTTATCACTCATGCTGCTCACGTTTCTCATTTTTCAGGCGGCGCTGAAAGCCATTCAGACGGTCGTCGTGGAAATCATCCAGCGGCGATTGTTCGCGCGAGTCGCAGCAGAATTGTCCTTTCGGCTTCCTCGAACGCGCGTGGAGGCGCTTGATGGCAAGTACGCACCGGAACTGGTGAATCGATTCTTTGACATTGTGATCGTACAAAAGATCAGTGCGCAATTGTTGCTGGATGGAATTACGCTCGTCCTGACCGTCGCGGTCGGCATGACAGTGCTCGCATTTTATCATCCGTATCTCCTGGCGTTCGACATTGTTCTGATCCTTGCGATTTTGTTAACCATGTTTGTGCTGGGTCACGGAGCAGTGAAGACCAGTATTAAGGAATCAAAAACCAAATACGCAATGGCAGCCTGGCTGGAAGATCTGGCTCGCTGCCGCACGACGTTTCGTTACGATGGAGCGGCTGAGTTTGCGATGGAACGATCGGATCAGCTGATTTACAACTACCTGATGGCGCGCAAGAAGCACTTCAAAGTGCTGATACGGCAAATCATTTTCATGCTGTTGCTGCAGGCGCTGGCGAGTACGGCGTTGCTGGCGATCGGGGGATGGCTGGTGATTTCCGGACAGTTGTCGCTGGGACAGCTTGTGGCGGCAGAACTGATTGTGGCAGTGGTCGTCGGATCGTTCGCCAAACTCGGTAAGCACATTGAGAGTTTTTACGATCTGATGGCTTCGATCGACAAAATCGGATCCCTGTTTGATCTGCCGATCGAACGGACCGATGGATTGCTCACGACGGGTTCAGGAACGGGAATCGTCATCAAAGATGTCCGCTATTCCCTCCCGGACGGACGTGAAATTCTGAACAACGTTTCCCTGACGATTCATGCCGGCCAGAAAGTCGCCATCAGCGGCACCAGTGGTTGCGGAAAGAGCCTTCTGCTGGACATGCTCTTTGGGATGCGGGAACCCGCTTCAGGGCTGATCACGGTGAATGGTATTGACCCGCGCGACGTGCGTCCGGATATATTGCGGCGACACGTGGCTCTGGCGCGTGATGTGGAAGTGTTTGAGGGGACAATTGCCGAGAACGTGCATCTGGAGCGGCCGGATATCAGCATCCGCGATGTCCGCGCGGCCTTGGAACTTGTCGAACTTCTGCAGCTGGTCCAGCATCATCCGCAGGGACTCGACACGCCTTTGAATTCCGCAGGAGCACCACTCACAACCAGCCAACTGCGCCGGCTGATGGTGGCACGCGCAATCGTCGGAGCCCCGGAAATCGTGCTCCTCGATGAGATTCTGGACAGTCTGTCCGACACAGACGCTTCACGGATTCTGCAACGGATCGCTGCGGCTGAAAGACCGTGGACGATTGTGCTGGTGACAAATCGAGAAAAACTGAAGTCATTGATGGACAGCGTGATTGATCTCACGCCAGCCGCTCGGTAAGGACTTGATCGAAAACAAGTGTCGTCTTTCGCTCCGCGAAAGTTGCGAAACACGCTGCTTTCGCGGAGCGAAAGGCGACACTTAAAAATAAATCTGTCCTAACTCGTGCGACTGTTGTCGTTAAGTTCCGCACACACCAGATCGGTCACTATGAATACCAGCATGACAACTCTGCCCGCATCCATCGAATCCACACCGCGACGACGATCCATTCTGACACCGGTCGCCTACAGCGAAGCGCTGATGCCTTCTCTGCAGCTTGCCAGATCATCGCGGATCGCCCGACGAATTGCCGTCATCATGCTGATGCTGCTGACAGCCACAATTTTTCTGATGGCTTTTGCACCATGGCAACAGACGATTACCGGTGCCGGTTACGTCGTCGCCTATGCGCCGCGCGAACGGCAGCAGGTGCTGGAAGCAACCACCGAAGGTCGCATCTTTCGCTGGAACGACGAATTGTTTGAGAATGCACGTGTCTCGAAAGGGGATTTCATTGCCGAAATCCGCGACATTGATGACTCCTATACGTTTCGCTTGCAGGGACAGATGGACAACACGATTGCCATTCTGGACGCCTCGCAGAAAATGGTCACCGCCAGCGAAGGCCAGCTTGCGGCGTATAAGAGAGTCGCCACGGAAATCGAAGCGGCTCAGAACGCCTACGTGCAGTCTGCCACAGAAAAAGTCACCGCCGCCGAACAGAAACTCGCTATCGCAGAAGCGGCAATCTTTCAATTGCAGGCCGCTTATAATCGGGCGAAGGATCTGCATGCCGCAGGAAACATCGCGCTTGAGAAACTGCAGGAGATCGAACGTAAGCTTCAGGAATCTCAGGCCAAAGTCAAAGAGGAAACGGCAAACGCTTCTGCCGCACGCGCCGAACTCATGGGAAAGCGGAGCGACCGTGAAGCTTACATCCATAAAGCTGAAGCTGACGTGCAGTATTACGGAGGCGCGCTCGACAAGGCAAAGTCAGAAGTTTCCAAGGCAGAAAAAGAGCAGTTCGAGATGGAATCCAAGGTTTCGCGGCAAAGTACTCAGGAGATCATCGCGCCTTTCGACGGATACCTAGTCCATCTCAGCGCGAATGTTGGATCGCAGATGGTCAAGAAGGGTGATCCGATCTGCACGATAGTGCCTGAGACCAGTGAGCGCGCCGTTCAGATCTGGCTGGACGGCAACGATGCCCCACTGGTGGCGGCGGGGCGACACGTGCGTTTACAGTTTGAAGGCTGGCCAGCCATTCAGTTCGCCGGTTGGCCATCTGTTGCGGTCGGTACGTTCGGCGGCACGGTCGTCTCAGTCGATATGGTGGATAACGGCAAGGGGAAATTTCGGTGCCAGATTCTGCCGGACAAGACTGAAACGATTCAGTGGCCTCAGGATCGGTTCCTGCGTCAGGGTGTGCGCGCGAACGGTTGGGTGCTGCTGGAACAGGTGCCCCTGTGGTTCGAGGTCTGGCGGCAACTTAACGGCTTCCCGCCCATAGTGGATGTGGAATCATCCCTGTATTCGACCGAGAAAAAAGCCGATTCTGACGGCAAGTGAATAGCGGTACAGTAGAAATCAGGGACGTCGCCCGTGGAGTCTATGAACTTCGCTTTCGCATTGACATCCTAAGGAATTACCCGCACACTTCACGGATTAAGGCTCCGAACTTCAGCCGAAGTTTACATTGCTGAACCCCGAAAGCGACCACGACGCTCACTCGCAGGAACAAAAGAACCGGGAATGATGAACGACGGGATTACCAGACTGCTGGCGTGTTGCATTTCGGCGGTCCTGTTGATCGTGCCGGGGACGTTCGGTGTATGGATTACCGTTCCGACCGAAGTCGAATTGGAAGATCCGACTGAACTCAGCGGGTTGATGGAAGGGTGTCAACTTCGCTGCGAATCGCGAAGATCTGTTGCCATCAGGGTTGCTGGCGCTGCGCTACGACGTCGTCCTGACTCTGCCGGTGCCGGGGCTTGTTGCCGCAATTTGCGGCAGACCGGTGAGCATTGCGTCTCCGGCCGCCTCCCTGGCGGCAAAGCCTTGGCTCCATTGCTGGTATAGCACATCCTTGGCTGTATCGACTCCTAATATCGCCGCCGCGTTCGCGGTCTGAGGCGATGCTGTGTGTGGGCCACCGCAACATTGCCAATCATTGCTGGCTCGCCCGAATGTTTGGGCAGCGTCGCCGATGCATTTCGTTGTCCACGCAGTCTGACTGACGCAAGGTCGAGTGGGATTTGAATTCCAGAGTATAAGTTATGGCAGAGAATTTTGTTTTGAAGAATGCACCCGTGGAAGTTCTGCCTGCCGGGCGGATAGCTGTCGTGCAGCGGAGCGTTCTGGCAGGTGCCACTGTGGCCATGGTTGCGGTGCCTTTGTGCGTGGGAATTGCCGCCATCAGTCCCGGAATTCCGGCGTGGGCCGGGATTCTCAGTGGCATCATTGGTGGGGTTCTGGTTGGAACTATCAGTCGTTCCCGGATGGCGATCACCGGACCTACGGCCGGTTTGACGGCCGTGGTTGCCACACAGTTGGCGGTGCTCGGTTCTTTCGAAGCGCTGCTGCTGGCAGTGATGTTCGCCGGACTCCTGCAGATCATTCTTGGGTGTGTGAGAACCGGCAGTGTCGCGGCATTCTTCCCCTCATCCGTGATTCGGGGTCTCCTGTTCGCGATTGGTATCATTTTGATTCTGAAGCAGGTCCCTCACGTCCTTGGCCACGATACAGACCCCGAGGGCGAAATGGCGTTTCTGCAGCCGGACCGCGAGAATACGTTCTCTGAGCTCGCTGAACTCACTCGCGATATTCATCCTGGAGCGGCGACTGTTGGTTTGCTGTCGATTGCTCTGATGCTGGCGTGGATCCGCGTGCCTAGGCTCCGGCGGTTTCCTGTCCCTGTGCAACTGGTCGTCATCGTGCTTGGCATTGCACTGAACCTGCTGTTCCAGAGAATCGGCGGTCGATGGAGCATACAGCCCATCCATCTGATTCAGTTGCCTGCGCTGGACCCCGAGCGGGGAGCTCTCGGGATCCTGACGTCGCCCGCGTTCAGCCAGTGGAATAATCCATTGGTCTATCAGGCCGCGATTTTCATCGCACTGGTGGCATCACTGGAGTCGCTGCTGGGTCTCGAATCACTGGCCAAACTCGATCCTGACCAACGGAAGAATGCCCTGAACCGTGAACTGGTGGCGCAGGGTAGCGGAAATCTGTGTTGCGGCCTCCTGGGTGGACTCCCGATTACGGTTGAGATCGTCCGCAGTTCCACCGGGCTGCATTCCGGTGGTCGGTCGCGTGTGACGATGATTACGCAGGGAATGTTGCTACTGCTCGTGATCTTTGTTCCGTCAATCGTCAACAGCATTCCACTGGCCAGCGTCGCTGCAATCCTGCTGTTCACCGGGATGCGACTCTGTGACCTCCGTGTTTTTCGGCAGATGTGGAAATCCGGTCGCTATCAGTTTTTGCCATTCATGGCCACGATCATTCCCATTATCCTCTCAGACCTGCTGGTTGGCACTCTGATCGGGCTCGCGATCAGCGTCACCTTTATTTTGAACAGCAATCTGCGCCGGCCTCTCAGACGTGTTCTGGAACGGCATCTTGGTGGTGAAGTGCTGCACATTGAGCTTGCGAACCAGGTGAGTTTCCTCAACAGGGCCGTGCTGGAAAATGCACTCCGTGAAGCACCCCGGGGAACACATGTGCTGCTGGATGCTCGAGGGACTGATTATATTGATGCCGACGTGCTGAGTCTGATCGAGGAGTTTCGTACCGTGACAGCTCCCGTGCAGGGAGTTCAGGTCAGTCTGAGAGGTTTTCGTGAGAAGTATCTGCTGGCAGATGAGATTCGTTACGTGGATTATTCGACTCAGGAGCTTCAGCAGCAGATGACTCCGCTGCAGGTGCTGCGAGTGCTCAAAGAAGGCAACGAACGATTTCTGTCCGGCCGTCACCTGACTCGTGATCTGCGACGTCAGCTGAATGCAACAGCGGTCGGACAACATCCACTCGCCGTGGTGCTCAGTTGCATCGATTCCCGCACGCCCGTCGAACTGGTTCTTGACCTGGGACTCGGCGATGTGTTCAGCGTTCGGGTTGCCGGAAATGTAATCAGTCCCAAGGTTCTGGGAAGTATGGAATATGGTTGTGCCGTGGCCGGGGCAAAAGTTGTGCTCGTGATGGGACATACTCGCTGTGGTGCCGTCGGCGCGGCGGTTACGCTTTCGGGGTCAGCGACATCCATAGAAGAAGTGACCGGCTGTCAGCATCTGGATGCCATTCTGCATGACATTCAGGCGAATTTTGACCCCGCCACGCTGGGGAATGTGACGTCGCTCAGTGATTCCGATCGTCAGGCTCTCGTTGATGGTGTCGCGCTTGCCAATGTGAAGCACATCGTTGCCGACATCCTGGTCCAGAGCCGTACGCTGGCGAAACTAGTCGAAGAACGGAAAATCGCAATCGTAGGATCGATGTACGATGTCACAAGTGGCGAAATTCACTTCATCAAAGAGTCGGCCGTTGGTCTGTCGGAGGAGGAACTCGACAGCGTACTGTCGTCATGCACAGAAGCGACGCGAACAGCCCGATCGTAGCGGTTGTTCCGGTAATAACGATTCGTGCCTGAACGTCTCTGAAATCCGATTATTCCGGTCGATCCGTTGCCGCCGTAACTCACTCCGGTGGCCGATGACGCGCATGATCGATACCCCTAGAACTGATTCGTCACGGAAGACTCATAAGAATGCGCAGAATCTGCCGCATCCTGATGACTGCAATGCTGCTGACCGGCTGCGCGAGCGTGCGCAAGCCTGAGGCGGTTGTGGTTGCAGAGCGGCCGGAACAGGAAGTCGTCAATGCCCGATCAGCAGCACAGGTTTCTGATGGCGATGCACAACGCGAAGGCGACGACACGAAATCTTCAGCACACGACGGATCCATTCAGCTCACGGGATTCCAAGTTTCCGAACAACTTGATGTGAAAATCGATGAGCCGTCTTTGGACGCAGGCGATTTACAAAGTGCGGCTCCGGGGAAAGCGATTGATGCTGAACCGCACGCCGTGCAGTTTGATGAAGTGGTCAGTTCTGTCTACCGCAGCTATCCGATGCTGGAGTCGGCACTTCTGAACCGCAATCTCGCTCTGGGGCAACAGGTCGGAGCAAGAGGCGCGTTTGACCTGAAGCTCAAGGGGGCGAGTGAAAACGGGCCGCAGGGATTCTATCAGACGTATCGCCAGAGCATTGGCGTCGTGCAGCCAACCTATGGGGGCGGCGAAGTGTTCGCGGGATATCGCATCGGACGCGGTGATTTCCAGCCATGGTATCTGGAACGTCAGACAAACGGCGGCGGTGAATTCAAAGCGGGCGTGCTGGTTCCGCTGGCTCGGAATCGCGACATCGATACGCGGCGTGCCGAACTCTGGAAAGCCGGGTATGGTCGCAATCTTGCGGAACCCGACATTCAGGCGCAACTGATCAGCTTTGTCCTGGACGCCTCGTACGCCTATTGGGACTGGGTTGCTGCCGGAGAGAACCATCACATTGCCAAACGGATTTACGCTCTGGCGGATGAACGCACAGATCGGATCGAAGAGCAGGTGAAGGCTGGTTTTCTCGATCCGCCGGAACTCACCGACAACCTGCGACTGGTCGCCATTCGCGAAGCAAAGGTCGCCGACACACGTCGGAAGATGGAACAGACGGCCGCCAAACTTTCTGTGTACTGGCGAGATTCTCAGGACAATCCCATCGTCGCCACCGAAGAACAATTGCCCGGCTTTCCAGAGACGGCACCTGTCGCAGACGATCTGGGGGCCAACATTCAACAGGCGCTCTCGCAGCGGCCCGAACTCCGGATGCTGGATCTGCTGCGACAGCAGGTGCAGGTCGATTATTCTGAAGCCACCAATCAGCTTCAACCAGAACTCAACGCTGTTCTGTGGGGCTCTCAGGATGTCGGCGCTCCCACAAGTTTTAAGGGCAACAAGTCACCATTTGAAAGTGAAGCGTCTGTTTTTCTGGACGTTCCGATGCAACGCCGCAAGGCGCGTGGCAAGATGACGGAGACGCAGAGCAAGATTGCGCAGTTGTCGGCCAAACGCCGCATCACCGCTGACAAGATCAGCATCGATGTTCAGATGGCCCACGCCGCGCTGCGATCCGCCTGGGAACAGGTCGAACACACGAGTGAAGCCGTGGAGTATGCTGAAGACCTTGCCGCACGTGAACGCACAAATGAGGAAGCCGGGGTGTCCGACATGCTGAAGGTTTCGCTGCGTGAACAATACGCTTATGAATCTGCAGAAAAGAACGTCGAAGCCCTGAAACTCTACTTCGAATCCCGGGCCGACTACCGCGCTGCGATGGCCGAGGATCAGATCGATCGGTGATGTCATGAGGCGCGTGGATTGCGCTGATGGTTCGGCAATTGCTGCGCATGCCAATCGAAACTGCGATGCCTTCATTCAAGTGATGCCAGCCGAACTAAAATTGCCGCGTGCTGATGATAGTCTTTAGCTGGACTGCCAGATTGGCGCAGACAAGCAAGTGGCTGCTGGCTATGTGTTTCGCCAGTCTTCCAACTTCAGCCCCGGAATCCAATCATAGTGCGCACTGTTACCAGTGACGAGTGTGCGACCCGCGTCCAGGGCTGTGGCGGCGATGATGAGATCTGCATCTCCATGCGGCATTCCGCCGCGACGGGCGGTGGCCCAGAGATCTGCAGCACGATCGAAGATTTCGTCGGTTACCGGGATGATAAGGGAATGCTCACAGAATTCTCGAAATCGCGTCAGCAGAGTGGCTGCGCCTTTCGCTTTGTATCCACGTGCAATTTCAAATCGCGTGAAGGCAGATAACGCAAACGGTCCATGAAATCGCAGATACTCAGCGGCCTTTGCAATCACCTGCGGGTTTCGTTGCTTTAGTAGTTCTGACAGCGTGTCGGTGTCGAGTAATGCGAGAGTCATTTGGTTACTCGAAAGAACGAGTCAGGTTGCATCGAGTAATTGACTTCTCGATTTCGTCGATTTCTGCGTCTGACAAACCTTCGTAAACATTGCACCAATCTGGAAGCGTCTGGGAGGACCATAAACCGTTGACTTGCGAAGTTGGCGCATCCCGTGGCATGACATGCAGGATGAGTTGCTCATTCCCGCGCAGACGATGCCCCAATAGCAATTCCGCAGCGGATCGCTCGTTGGGATGTAGTTCGCCGACTTGACGCGTAATTGTCTCCATGCTGCATAGAATAACACGAGGAACGTCGTCTGGCGATAGTCTTCTTGAACCATGAACGAGTCTTTTGCGGAACCAATCCTCCGGCAGATCGCAGGAATCACCAATTCGATGATGTCTGCCCCCAGCTATCGATGTCGGCTGAAAAACGCCGACAAATTGCAAGTCCTTGACAATCAAACTCTCATACAACTGATCACCGCAGCATCGCCAGAAACTCATCTTCCGTCAGCACCTTGACACCCAGTTCCTGCGCCTTTGTCAGTTTGCTGCCGGCAGCTTCGCCGGCGACCACGAAGTCTGTTTTCTTTGAAACGCTGCCGCTGGCTTTGCCGCCATGGTCGCGGATGAGCTGTTCGATTTCGTCGCGTTTGAGACGCACCATTGTGCCCGTGACGACTAGCGTCCTGCCGATCAGCTTTCCTTCCGCAGGGACGCTGGAACGATCGATTGGCTGACCGAGATTCAGACCAAGTTCCCTGAGTTCATTGACCAGCCGAATGCCATATTCAGATCGAAAAAAACGATGCACGGATGCCGCGATCACTTCGCCGATCTCATCGACCCTGGACAGTGATTCTTCTAACTGCGATGCTATCTCATCAATTGTCCCAAAGGCCCGTTCCAGTGTTCGTGCGTTCGTCTGTCCGACGTGGCGGATGTTGAGTCCGGTCAGCAGTCGCCACAGCGGTTGCTGCTTCGAGGCTTGGATGCCACTCAATAAATTGTCGATCGATTTTTGCCCCTGACGTTCCAACTTCAACAGAACTTCACGACGATCAGCGAGCCGATACAGGGACGGAATACCATCGACGAGGCCAGCCGTAAAAAGTTGTTCGATCAGTTTTTCGCCGAGTCCGTCGATATTCATGGCCGGACGCGACGCGAAGAAAATCAGCGTCTCTCGCACTTGTGCCGGGCATGTCGGATTCGGACAGCGAATGTAAACACCGCCTTCATCTTTCTGCAGCTCGGCACAGCATTCCGGACATTGAGTCGGAAAAACATACGGTTCCTCGGTGCCCGTGCGGGCCGACTCATTCACTCGTAACACATGCGGAATAATCTTGCCGGCTTTCTCCACGACGACCAGATCGCCGATCAGAATCCCTAATCGATCCAGCTCGTCACGATTGTGCAGACTGGCGCGGGAAACTGTTGTCCCCGCGATTTCCACAGCCTCCAGTTCGGCCACCGGCGTCATCGCTCCGGTTTTACCGACCTGAATCGTAATTCCGCGGACTCGAGTCTCCGCTTCGTAGCGTTCCCACTTGTAGGCGCGCACCCAACGCGGACTTTTTGATGTAGCACCAAGTCGATCACGGTCCGCCAATGAATCGAGTTTGATCACCAGTCCATCGACTTCGAAAGAAAGTTCCGGAACTTTGGCAATCATCTCGGCACAGACTCGCATCAGTTCGCCAAAGCCATGCGCCTGCGACACATTGGGTGTCGTCGGGATTCCAAGTTTGCGAATAGACTGCAGGAACTCCCAGTACGAACTCCATGCAACTCCTTCCACATAACCGACACCGTGTGCCAGAAATCGCAGTTTTCGATCCCGTGCCAATTTCGGGTTGAGCAGTTTCAGAGCACCTGCTGCCGCATTGCGAGGATTCTTAAACGGCTCCTCACCTGCCCTGACCTGCGCCGCCTGAAACGCAGCGAACTCTTCATTCAGGATCACCACTTCACCACGAACTTCCAGCGATGAAGGCGGATGGTCGCTCGCCAGTCGGAGCGGCACACCGGCAAGAATTCGGGCGTTCGACGTAACATCGTCACCGACCGTGCCATTACCGCGCGTGGCGGCTCGCACAAACATGCCATTCTCCCAGATGAGCGAAATGGCCACGCCATCGATCTTGTATTCAACGGAATAGTCAAGAGCATCACATTCCAGAGCCTTCCGAAGGCCGGCGTCCCAGTCCACGAGTTCCTGTTCCTCGAACGCATTCTCGATCGACAGCATGGGTAAACGATGGGTGACCCGTTCAAATCCATCGATCGGTTCACCCCCGACTTTCAGGCTGGGGCTGCTCGGCGAATAAAATTCCGGATGAGCAGTCTCCAGCGCAATCAGCTTCGTCATCAGCGCGTCGTATTCCCGGTCGGGGATTTCCAGTTTGGCGTCGACGTAGTACAGCCGGTTATGACGCTCGAGTTCGCGCCGCAGCGATTCGATTTCTTCCTCCGGGAACAGATTGGCCATGCGTGATCTCGTGGGAAAGGACATTGATGACGTTAGAGTGTAAAGTGCAGCATCAGGCCAGACCAGCTATCCGGTCGTGGCCCCATCTTAACGGGAAATCACCATGCAAGCAGTTCATCGTGGGTTATCGATCCTCGGCATGTGCTTGGCGTTTTGTGCCCAAACGTATTGCCAGGCGCAAACGCGACCCAACGTCGTGCTTATCCTGTCAGACGACCAGGCATGGACGGACTACAGTGGCATCGGACACCCCGTAATTCAGACGCCGCATCTGGATCGACTGGCAACTCGCAGTGCTTTTTTCCGACGTGGATACACTCCGACGCCCCTGTGTCGCCCTTCCTTAATGACAATGATTACCGGACTGTATCCGCATCAGCATGGCGTCACCGGCAATGATCCAAGGCCAGACAAATCATTGACAGACTCACAATACGCCGGGCTGCGGGAACAATTGATCTCCTGCATTGATCAACATCCGACAATTCCAAAACTGCTCGGTGAACACGGTTACCTCTCGATGCAGTCTGGAAAATGGTGGGAAGGCAATTACGCTCGCGGAGGCTTCACGCACGGCATGACGCGTGGGTTTCCGAATCCCGGTGGTCGCCACGGAGATGATGGACTTGAAATCGGACGCAAGGGAATGCAGCCAGTGTTTGACTTCATCGCGGAATCAAAACATGCGAACAGGCCGTTCTTCCTGTGGTACGCTCCATTTTTGCCTCATACACCCCACGATCCACCCGAACGATTGCTGTCAAAGTACCGCAGTGCTGATCGTCCCATTGAGTTGGCTAAGTATTACGCCATGTGCGAATTCTTCGATGAAACGTGTGGCCAGTTGCTGGATCATCTGGATCAGCAAAAACTCAGCGACAACACGCTGGTCATTTATGTGACAGACAACGGCTGGATTCAGGCGACACCCGACATGAATCTCGGCAAGGAATGGAATCATGGTTTTGCCCCACGTTCCAAACAGACGCCGTACGAAGGTGGCATTCGGACGCCCATCATGGTGTCATGGCCAGGCAAAATTGTTCCGGCAGAATACCCGGACCTGTGCAGTACACTCGATGTCCTACCGACCATCCTGGCCGCGACCGGCCTTGATGCAATGCCTGACCTGCCCGGGCGAAACCTGCTGCCGTTGATTCAGGATGGCAAGTCGCTCGACCGCACGTTTCTGGGTGGCGAAAGCTATTCGCACGATGTTGCCGATCTGAAGAACCACGAAACGTCATTGCAGTATCGCTGGTGTATCGCAGGTAAGTGGAAACTGATTCTTAGCTACGATTGCCCGCCCGATCGATACGCCTTTGTGCATGCCGTGAATGACCGAAATCCGCAACTGTTCGACATTGAATCCGATCCATACGAAAAGCAGAATCTCGCTGCCGAGCATCCAGAGGAAGTCCGCAAACTCACCGCTCACATGCAGGAAGCATGGCACGTCGAAAAGCCCGTGATCGGGTTACCGTAGCTTGACTCTCTCAGTCGAGTCTGATGCTCAGACCTGTGACAGTGGGCGTCCGCGAAATGGATGACACATACCTTACCAAGCGACTTTACTTCAGTTCCCAGATCTGCAGATCATCTATGGCCAGCGAATCGCCTTTCATGACAAAGCGATAGTTTGGCTTGTCAATGTCGAGCGATGCCTGAAGGTCATTCGGCTTTTTTTTTCTTCCTGGCGGGCTTGAGTTGATCTGTAGATTTCCTGACCTGCTCGTCCAGTTCAAAAGGTCGAGCGTCGGCAAACTGATCGAGCGCAGATTGCAGTTTCCTTGCGGCGGCGGCAGGCGTGTCTGCGAGCGAACTGATCTGAAGTGGGCTATTCTCATCCGGATCTTCGGCAAGATTAAAGAACTCGCCGGTTCGGTAGAGCTTGAAATTGTGATCGAAGGCGCACTCGCGCACCGTCATGTCAGCGTTTTGTCGCGGCGAGTACCATGAGTAAAGCCATTCACGCGGTGTACCGGATTCTCCGCGCAGTTGAGACAGAAAGCTGACACCATCGATGTTGGCTGGCACGGCGACACCAGCGGCTTCGCAGATTGTCGGCAGGAAATCTGTGCTGCTGATCAGATCAGTGTGTACGCGGCCCTGCTGCATGGCGGCGGGCCAGTTCGCAATGCACGGGACATGTGTGCCGCGATGAGTGGTCCTGCCTTTGCCTCCTTTGAAGTCCGTGCCCTTGAAGCGACTGGTGACGCTCCCGAGCGTGCCGTTATCGCCAATGAAAATCAGGAGCGTGTTTTCACGCAGCTTGAGTTCATCGAGCTTCGCGACGACGCGACCAACCATCTGATCCGCATAAGCCGTCATATCAGCGAAGTGCTGCACGTCCTGTCGTTCATTCTCCGTCTTCGTCGTTGGATCCCAGTCGGCACTGTCCGGAGTCGGCTGAAAGGGGCTGTGCGTGAGCATCATCGGATAGTACAGAAAAAACGGCTGCTCACGATGCCGCGTGATGAAGTCGAGCGCAAAGTCGTTGACGAGCGTTGGCCCGTATTCACCGTCGGTAAAATCCTTCTCGATTCCGTTGTACTCCAGACCTGGATTTGCATATCGCGGCGGGCGGCGAGTGTGCTGCCACAAGCAGGATTCGTCGAAGCCAAAATGCCGGGGCGCGTCGACTTCACGGCCAAGCTGCCATTTGCCGCAGATGCCGGTGATGTAGCCGGCGTTTTTGAACAGGGTGCCAAACGTCGTCTCCGTGCGCACCAGCGTCCCGAAATTCAGATAGTTGCGGATGTTGTAGCGACCCGTCATCAGCTGCACGCGCGTCGGCGTACACAACGGCTGCACATGACAGTTCTCGAAGCGGACACCCGTAGCGGCAAGTTTGTCAAGGTTTGGCGTTTGGTACGACTGACCTCCATTCGCCGTGACGCATTCGTACCCGAAGTCATCCGCCATGATCAGGATGATATTTGGCCGGGAGTTTTCCGCGGCGCGCGACGATGCAAACGGTGTGACCATCAGTGCGATCAGAAGTACGATTGTGTGTTTCACTGACTGTCTGAAATCCTGCCGATGCCCTGCGACCATTTGACAACCTTGCTTTTCATGGACTAGAACTTGTCCACACAAACCGGAATCGATTGAAGCTGAAGTCGATTTCGCCCGAACCAGACGCCGCGTAACGTTTGATCGTCCGGCTGCACCAAAGTCTGACCATTGCCGCTCAAAGTTCAACC